>NZ_MCWZ01000042.1 GCF_002877365.1 Vibrio sp. 10N.261.55.A7 | reverse complement strand
GTGATACACAGTAGGTGTGGCAGTTGTTTCTTTTCGACTCCGTGGATCTGCTTTTGCAGTGTTTGGTGATCCGCTGCTGTTTTCACGTAGTTGTCTTTTACGTGATCAAACGAACACGCTAGGAAGCCGCCCGTACCCGTTGCTGGGTCCATAATCGCTTCGCCAAGCTTTGGATCTAATCGGTTGACGATGAAGCGTGTAACAGCACGAGGAGTATAGAATTCACCCGCGTTACCTGCGCTTTGTAGATCTTTTAAGATTTGCTCGTAGATATCACCAAATAGGTGGCGCTCTGACGAATCAGTAAAATCAATTTCATTCAGCTTGTTGATCACTTGGCGCAGTAACGTACCGTTTTTCATGTAGTTAAATGCATCGCTAAAGGCTTCTTTAGCCACAAAGCCACGCGGATTCAGATCAACAGGGGCAGTTAGGTTTTTCAGTTTGTAGAACAAATCGTCGTTCACGAATTCAAGCAGTTCATCACCAGTAATGCCTTCGGCATCTTGCGCCCAATTACGCCATAGATATTGTTCTGGGATTGGTGATTTGTAGTCGTCAAGTTCTAGCTCTAACTCTTCTTCTTGAGCGTCAAATACTTTAAGAAAAAGTAACCAAGACATTTGACCAAGGCGTTGTGCATCACCGTCGACACCCGCATCTTTACGCATGATGTCTTGAATGGATTTGATAACTGAACTGATAGACATGTTTTTCTACTTTTAAACAACTGAAATTTGTGGCGAATTATAGCAGAACTAGGTCAAAAAAAATGAAGTTAGTTCTATGAAACCATAGATATAAGATTCATTAATCTATAGCCTGAACTTATAAAATCATAATCATAAATACAGTTGGCTAAATAATGAAAATAGAATGCCCTCGTTGCCAGAAGGACAATGAGATTGAATTTGCAGAAAACATATCGTGTTCAGAGTGTGAGAAGAGTTTTAAAGGGTTTAAGTTCAGCAAGCGAAAGCTCGTTTCTGCTAGCTCCGCTTTACTGGTTGGAGCCCTAGGGGGTTACGCTGTTGAAAGCGGGTTAGACAAAGAAAGGTATCCTCTCGAAGTGGAATACGCGATTGTCGATACTTGCGTGAATTCTAGCAAAAATATGGTGTCGGTAAGTTGGTATGAAAGTAAACGGGAAACTTGTTTATGCGCATTAGAAAAAACAGAAAATGATGTGGCATATTCAGACTACAAATCAGATCAAGCTATATTTCTTCGCACATTCAAGCAACACGCCAACAGATGCTCATAAAAGGAGAGGCAGCATTATGCTACCCCTCCTTTAATTATTAGCGCTTAGGTGTGTTTCCGCGACCACCGCCCGATGGTTTGCCCGTCGTGCTTGGGTAATTTGGATTCGGCTTAGCGCCACCTTTAGGTGTACTTGAAGCTGGTTTATTCATGATGAACTCCTATTTCCCTTGTTTTTGGTTGTGAGCAGCTGCGCGTTGAGCTCGGCCAGCAAAGTCGCCTTTAGGAACTTGCCCACCGTTTTGTTTTGCGGCATTACCTTGAATGCGAGCAGCGGCTTCTGGTGTCATTGGTGCTTTTGATTTAGTCATGATTTTGTCCTTTTTTTCGTGATTAAGATGTCTTCGCTAAGACAAGGTAATAATAACTAGGGGGTTAGGGACAAATGGGGACAGCGACAAAACAAAAGCAAAAACAGATTCAAAAAGCTTTGGATGCCTTGGGTTGGAGCCATAGCCAGCTTGCAAGTGTGCTTTATGATGAGCTCAATGCTAACGATGACTTTAAAGAGACTGACAAAGATTATATTCGTAAGCTTGGCCAAAATATTAAAAAACAACTCCAACGAGAATCGACACCTGACGAACGGCTAAAACAGTACTTATTAATACTGTCGGAACACCCAGATTACCAAGCGTTAAAGCTAGGAACTGTACTCCCCAAGTATGTTGAACATGAATGTATAAATTGTGATTTGACCGATCAGCTAACGGAGCTATCGGCAGAACTAGACCTGTTCAACGACAATGAAAATGGCCGCTAATTTAGCGGCCTTAAAGGTTTTCGTATCTACACGGTGTGAATATTGTTAAGCAGATTGGTAGATAGCAGCTTCCAGTTCATTAACCGCTTCTAAATATTGCAGTTTGCCACCAAAGCCTTTCTTAATGATTTCTAACGGTCTGCCCATTTCATCGAAAGGTTTCACTTTAAGAACGTGGATGTTTTCGATTTCTTGCACTCCCTCATCAGCATACTTGTCGAGAAGGTTGTTCAGAACCTGCTGCGCGGTATCGCCATATTTAGTGAAGTAGTTACGCTTTTTCACGTTATCGGCGCGCTCTTTACGAGTTAAAGCAGGTTGATCGTAAACGACATGACAAATCATATCGAATGGGTCCATCTCTTTGCCCACTTCATCTTCAAGCGCTTCCCATAAGATGCCTGCTTCAGCCAACTCATCAATGATAACCTGTTTGCGGTCTGAGTCATTCCAACGTTTAGTAAACTCATCAAGTGACGAGAACTGCTTCACCATTGTTTTTCGGGTGTAGTCTTTGAAGGATTCAGTAACGAGCTTGCCGTCTGAATCGTAATACTGAACACGCTCTGCGAGGGCTTTAACTGAAACACCGTTTACATGGAATTTACGAACCCTGTTTTCGTCATCCCAATCATCAGCGCCTTCTGTCCCACCTTCTGATGAACCACCAAAATCATCACCATAAGGTGACTCAGGCTCTTGGATTGAATCAGGATCGATATCTTCATCACCAAAAGGGTTATCAGTGTCTACATCATCAACGCCATCGATGATGTCATCTAAATCTTCATCATCTTCAAATTGTTCTGGTGTAGTGACTTTCACGCGCTCAGGTGTACCGTCAAAGTCTGGGCGAGCAAAATTTTCAGTTGCCTTTTTGAAATCGAGTATGGTGAACCAAAGCTTACCGTAGCGATCATCTATACGAGTACCGCGACCAATAACTTGTTTGAACTTGGTTATGGATTGAATACCTTGGTCAAGCACGACGAGCTTACAAGTCTTAGCGTCAACGCCTGTGCTCATTAGCTCTGAGGTTGTGGCTATGACGGGGTATTTCTTCTTAGGGTTGATGAAGTTATCAAGCTGGGCTTTACCTATTTCATCATCACCAGTGATTTTCATCACGTACTTTTCATTTTTCTCGACTTGCTCAGGGTTCAAGTTCACCAATGCACGTCGCATTCGCTCGGCATGGTCAATGTCATTACAGAAGACAATGGTCTTTGACATTGGATCTGTACGTTTTAAGTAGTTTGTGATGGTTTGAGCGACAAGATCGGTACGTTCGTCTATCACCATGGTTCGGTCAAAGTCTTTTTGATTGTAGATACGGTCTTCAATCACTTCACCGTGCTTATCCGTTTGCCCTTTGGTTGGTCGCCAACCTTGAACATCCACATCAATATCTACACGAACGACTTTGTAAGGTGCTAAGAAGCCATCCTCGATGCCTTCTTTGAGTGAATAGGTGTAAACGGGATCACCAAAGTATTCAATATTTGATACTTCGTCGGTTTCTTTTGGTGTTGCAGTTAAACCGACTTGAGTGGCAGAGCCAAAATACTCTAGGATTTCACGCCAAGCACTGTCTTCAGATGCGCTACCTCTGTGGCACTCGTCTATGATGATGAGATCAAAGAAGTTCGGGTCGACCTGTTTATAGGCTTTTTGTTCTTCTTCAGGACCAGTGAGTGCCTGATATAACGCGAGGTGAACTTCGAACGCAGGATCAACTTTTCGGCCTGTTATCTTTGTCATGGCCGTACCGAACGGTTGGAAGTCGTTGGTTTTTGTCTGATCGACAAGGATATTTCTATCCGCTAGAAATAGGATTCGTTTCTTAGCTTTGGCTTTCCATAATCGCCAAATAATCTGAAAAGCGGTATAGGTTTTACCTGTGCCTGTCGCCATGACCAGTAAGATTCGGTCTTGTCCTGCGGCAACGGCTTCCACTGTTTTGTTGATCGCTTGAAGCTGGTAATAGCGCGGTGATTTTCCGCTACCGTCATCATGATAATCTTGAGTGATAACAGGTAGGTGCTCTGACTTATACCCTTTCCAGATGCAGTATTTGTCCCAGAGCTGTTGTGGTGTTGGAAAGTCTTCCAATCGAATTTCAGTTTCTAATTGAGTGGGATTGGTTTTATCGTGGAAAATAAAACCGTCACCATTGGATGCGAATATGAACGGAACTTCCAATAGACGTGCATAGTCCATTCCCTGCTGCATCCCTTTACCAACTTCATGTTTATTCGCTTTAGCTTCAATCACAGCAAGCGGCATACTTGGTTTGTGATAGAGCACGATGTCGGCTGATTTTACTTTTTTACGCGCAGCGGCTTGGCCTCGAACAATCACTTTACCATCACGCAGCTTCACCTCTTGGCGAATCTGGGTCATGTCATCCCAACCTGCATCTTTAATAGCAGGAAGAATAAATTTTGTGATGATATCGGTTTCAGTCAGTTTTGCTTTGTTGATATTCGTAACCATGCTGCCACTCGGGGAAATCAATTAGGCATGTAGTATATAACAAAGCTCATATCAAACCGAGTGTGTTACCTTTGGCATCATAGGGTTATTACACATTCTCAGTCACATTCTTTTATTAAACTGAGTCATTAATTGCTGATTTTCGTTAGCTATGTAAATGCCGATATAACACGCTGTTTAAATTGACCTAAACGTAACTCCTCAAATGACGACATGAAATTAGAAGCGTTTGAATTTGTTGGCGCTATAGATTCTCCCCAGCTCAATGTACTTCGTTGATGTGAAGTAGGAGTCATTCCTTCTAGACTATTTAATGACGTTCGTTCATTGTTTGGAGAGCGGCACTGGTTATCACGTTCTTGTCTTATATACATGCAAGTATCTGGAATGTCTTGCTCTATACGTTCTGCAAACCCTGTCAGATTTTCCTCTGCAAAGGTAAATAACCAGGCTTCTTGATTTGGCGCGTCGTTAATTCTCAAAATTCTACCGAGCACCTGTCTAAAGTAGAGCTCAGTTTTAACTGCGCTTATGTGGCAGCAGACTTGAAGCCTTGGAATATCAGTCCCCTCACTGATCATTCCAACGCTGACTATCCATTGGGTGTTGGATTTTCTAAACCTTTCAATCTCAGCTAATGGATCGTCGTGATGATGGGTCACGATACATGTTGTTTGTTGAAACTCTTCAATCAACTTAGTTTGAATTTGCTTCGCATGTTGAATTGAAGCGGCAACGACTAAGCCTCCAGCGTTTGGAGAGGTGCATCTTATCTCTGCTAGTTTTTTACATGATACTTCTAACAAAAATCTCATCGCATCCTCATTGTGAATGACACTTTGGTAAGAGGTTTTTGATTGTTTTAAAAGCTCTAATATTGATGTAAAACTCTTAGTCTCGTTACCTTCTGTCACTGACAGGTGATCATTATCGACTAAAGCAATTTTCGGGGTTCGGCATACCTTCTCCTCAATCGCTTGCTTTAAACCATATTGAAAGTCGCAAATGATCTCTCCTTCTGGATCAGAGTATTCAGCCATAGCAATGGAGACTAAATCAGACCGCCAAGGTGTACCTGAAAGAGCGAGGGTATAGTGCGCAAGGCTCTGTATTTTAGACACCACTTGCTCACCCCAACTATTCATATTGCCATGTTCGTCATAAGAGCAGTGATGGACCTCATCAAACAGCGCAAGGATTCGAAACTTTCTCATCGTTTGCCAAAAGCTTTCGTCAAAAAACTGGATGGATTGGTAGGTATAAGAGGCTCCTAAAGTCCCCATTCCGCCGTTAAAGGCACAACCTAGTTTCCATGCAAATGTACTCCTAATACCTTCAGCAACGGTTAGAGAGGGCGAAAAGCACAACACAAGGTCTATTTCACCCTCTTCGAATAGTCGTTTTGCTAACTCGGCAGCCATGACCGTCTTACCTGCTCCTGGCGTTGCCTGACAAAAGAAGTTTCGGCCACCATTGGTGTATTTATTTAACGCGGCTTCTACACAGTTTGACTGCCACTCTCTTAACATTACGCCGCCACCTCTAGTTCAGAGGTTATTAGAACTTTAGACAAAGTATTAATACGGCCTAATAACCTTGCGGAACGGTCTTTTGCATCAACAAACATGGGGTATAAAAGCTCTTCTTCATTGGGGAAACGCTTTAATAGTGATTGAAACTCGTCCACTTCTCCCAAAATGATGGCAAGCTCGCCCTCGTATCGATTTTTCTCCGCTACCAAAACGCCAAACGAACTATTTGTGCTCACTTTGACCTTTTGCTCTGCTGTCGAACGCACTATGAGATCATTGTTTGACTCAAATGATAACTGCAAAAATTGCTCTGATTTTTGATACCTTTTTGTGTGTCCTTTCCCTGTATGTTTCAGCCACCCTCGACGTACAAACGTTAAAATCTGACGATAGATGGTTTTTCTAGCGTGATAAAGATCGTCAAACTCTTCAAAGTCCTTCATTAAACAATCTCTTGCTTCAGTCACTGTGAAATTATTCATTTCTCTTTTAATCAATAGGTTGAACATGTAAGTGTTGATTTTTTTTGCTTGCTTCATTGGAACATTTGCACGGTTAAAAACTTAGGATTGCTAAGTATACAAAAATCAGTAAAACTTAGACAATCTAAGTTATCGAAAGGTTGAAAAGAAATGTGTAAGTGCAAAAAAACAACCCAATCCCCGCGAGGCTCAAAACTGCGCGTAAAAAAGCCAAAATCACCCAAAAAGATCTGGGGGTGAAAATAGGTATGGAACAGAGTTCGGCTAGCGGTCGTATGAATCATTACGAGAAAGGCCGGCATGTACCAGATATCGGAACGCTTGAACGTATGGCTGAGGAACTAGATGTACCGCTGAATTACTTTTTTTGTAAAAGTGATTTGAGTGCGGAGCTGGCGTGTGCGATTGATAAGATGAGTGATGAAGAGAAGGCGGCGTTGTTGGAGCGGTTAACATCCCAGTAACTCTACTCTCAAGCCAACAAGTTTATACTTTCAGTCCACTTTTACTTAAGAGAATACTCAGTGGGATTGCATCGGTAAAACGTGGAGCTAGTATTTTATCTTCTGCCGTAATAGCTCTCGTATTGTAAGCTGAACCTATATCAATTTGATCTAATTCCAGCTTGTCTAGCGAGCATTCAAATGGATTATCTAAAGAGGGGAATTTAAGAGCGAAGGTACTAGAAAGCACCTCTTTATCAATCGTGTTTTTATCTTCTTTGAAGCTCATAAGCATGGCATCTTTCAAAAAGTGTTTTAACCTACGGCACTCTCCACGACACATTGAAAATAAAGGGTAAAGGATTTCATTTTTAGTTAGCAAAGGCTTGTTTTCGTATCCCATTCTAGAAGCTAACCCAGCAACAAACATCGCAAAATGTTTCTTCTGATCGGCATCAATACGGTATTTAGGGCCAGTGTCTTTCTTATCTCGCTCATCCTTAAATAACGTAAAATAATTAATTTCTCTTCGCCAACTCAATCGAGAATTCCACTGTGACTCCTTCGCAATAACATCGGCATAGGGCATTCCAACCAATACAAATGATACTCCTGCTTCCTCACTAATATATTTGAATGTGTTAGCAATGGTCTGTCGTTCATCCGCTGTAGAAAACTCCACAAGCTCTTGAATCTCATTGACAATAATTAGCTCGACAGATTTACGTTTTAATTGCTTCACAACTCCTTCACCAAGTGCAATTTCGTTTCTTTTTCGTGTTGAGCGCCCGCCTGATTTTGAGTCCAAATCAACGAGAAATTGGGTCAGAGTGTTTTGTTCATTTACTCGACTAGGAATTCGGGTACTTAGGACTGTTTGTTTCGACCAATTAGATCCTAGTTTAAAGCGTGAAACGTAATTATTAATCAAAGCCGTTTTTCCACTTCCTGACTCGCCCGTTAATAGAAATGACTCAGGCTCACCTCCTAGCGATTGATTAAAGCGAAGTTGGTCAAATATTGAATAGATATCAGTTATTTCTGGGTACTCAATAAAACAATTATCATAAGCTTTCAGTTGTTCATACTGCATGGAAGTAAGGTTCACCATTAGTAACCCTCTATCTCTTCCAGATCATCATCGTCACCCAATAAAAGTGGAGTACTAACAACGTTCAACGTTGAGTCGCTGCTATCAATTTTTTTAACGATTGAACCTGGCCCTTCGGTTCCAACATCTCTATATTTTGCAATCTTCGACGTGTTACCAGTTTTGGGTTGGGTCAGCTTTTTGTTTCTAGAGCTACGCATTCGTTCAGCTTCCCCTTCAATAAGGGCTTCCATATATAAATAGGTATCAGCTAAAGACTCTTCATTGACGAGGCTTCGAGTATTTAATCTTCTCACTCTTTGAATTCGTTCATGCTCGAACAATGAAAGCCCATTGGTATAGCCACTGTTATCAACCGCAGGAACTTTTATGTATCTCTTTTCGGATTCAAGAAAAACGTAAATTACGCTTATGTCTGAAGGATCAGTTTTTGTTCTTACATAAAGCTTCCCTTGCGAATTCACGGAATTGTATTTTCGATACTCGATAAGTTCTTCAGACTGGTAGCGTAAGTTGTGTAACCTGATTCCTGCTATCCCAATAGTCCGATGCCTTAGCAACCCCAATTCAATGCGTAAGTCTGCAGCCGCTTTCCCTTGGTAGAAATTCGGAAGCCATTTCGATTCATTCCATTTATGATAAGGGATACCCCTTTCTCTACTATCAGAGTCCATGTGATATTTGTCGATAACCCATTTATGTATCAACTCCATAAATACAGAAACTCTAACTGCAGACTCTTTTTTAGGGTCATAATCTTTTAGCTGAGTGGGGTTAGTAAAAGTTTTTCCAGGTAGTGCGTTAACCAACCCCTTGTTTAGTTGGTCAAATAACTTTTCTATACCGGTCTTTCTCCAAGGCTTTGCAGCTTGGCTATATTGAATATCCGACACCAAAGGTCGCAAAGAGTCTTCTAGGCTATCACTCCAAAACTCTGCACCGTTATCGACAACTAAATTGTCTATTTTCCCATGGCATGGCCAATCATTGGTTATTGAAGGAAACTTATCTTTTATCCAACTTTTTTCTAGCAAAGTACTTAACAACGCTTTTCTAACGGAATCAAAACTAGGCTCTCTAAAATTCACACTGAAGCCAACTATGCATTTACTAAACTGGTCATAGAGCATGGTTAGATATGGGCGACCTAGCGGAATATCCAACTCATCATCAATTAGAATTACAGGGACTGGAGTATGGTCGATTTCAACGTACTCCATCGGTTTCGTCGCTTCTATTTGCTGACCTACAGACCGGAACTCTCGATCTGCGTATCGCTTTCCATACCTTGCAACGGCAACATCATAGGGTGGTAAGCTATTTATTCGATCATAAAATGCTCTTTGACTAATTGGCTTGATTTTACCTTCGACAATTTCTTGATTGGTTTTAATTACGCGGCTTTTATAATAACGGTAAGTCTCTGCGACACTTAAACGCTCTTTGGTTAGGTATTTTTTATTTATAGCTTTATCTATGAGTAACTGAGAATCCGTATGTTGGTTTCGATTACCTTTTTGTGCATGAGCGGGAACGAGTGAGTGGATAGATCGACCAGACTCAAAATAAACTCTTTTCCATTCTGCTAGAATTCTCCAGCTAGGCGGAGATAACTTAAGCTCTTGCTCTACCATATCTAGAAT
>NZ_MCWZ01000041.1 GCF_002877365.1 Vibrio sp. 10N.261.55.A7 | reverse complement strand
ACGATTGCCGTCAATTGCTGTTGAACATTCTCTTTCATCGAAGGTGTTAACCAACCAAGGTCTGTACTCACTTTGGTTTTTTTACAATGAAAACAAGGGAGTTGATGAAAGTAGTATTGAAAATCAGTCATGGGCAGTGTCTCTTTAAAGTGGTATTGCGAGATTATGCGCGTTTTCTAGAAAAATACTATCTCAATAGTCCATGAAAACTGAATGACGATTTAAAAGACGGTCAAACTGGTGACGTGAATAGTCTGCTGGGGGTTATTGGCTGCTCAACAGGAACTTACGTAAGTCTCTTTCAACTCGCATAACAAACAGAATAAATACTTTGTCGCCGTCTTGTTTATAGAAAACACGACACGGGTTAACGACAACTTCACGATAACTTAGATGTTCTAGTTCGGGCGGAATGCGACCCGATTCAGGGAAGGCTTCTAGGCGTTCAACCTTAGAGAAGATCGTTTGAACCAATTGCTTTGCAGCTACAACATTTTCAAGCGCGATGTATTCAGCGATATCATTGAGGTCAGATAGCGCTGGCTCAGTCCAGATTATTTCAGCCATTTCGACATTTTTTCCTTGGCTTCATCGTGACTCACTGCTTTACCATCAGCTAATGCGCGTTCACCTCGTGCAATCCCTTCCAAAATCGCCAAACGATTTTGCATAAACTCGTAATCATCAACATCAACCAGGTATGCCGATGGTTTACCATGTTCGGTAATTAACACGGGTTCTTTAGTATCGTGGAGCTCAGCAAGGATCTTAGCTGCTTGGCGTTTGAGTGATGTCACTAATTCTACTTTCATGAGGGCTGCTCTAAAGGAATACTAAAAGTGATACTATTCTATCACTTTTAGTATAGCAAGCTGCATGAAAGCTAACGCGTATTAGGCGAATAAATCCGCTTTACTTGCCGTCTATTTTTCTCAAACTTTATATGCAACTCAATATGCATTGATGACTAATTTGGAGTTTGAGTATCAGATCGAACACTCTAAGAAGCTAGGGGGACATAAGTGTACTAACCCGTTATGAATTGCAAAGTACAAAAATCAAAAAAGCGAGTACTAGGCTCGCTTCTAACTATCTAATTTAAAACTCGACTACAGAAGTTCTACCGACTGTTGAGCAATTACAAATTCTTCATTAGTTGGCAAGGTATTAGTACAGCACACACATTACAGCGTACTCCAGCAAACTTTTGGACAAAAGCTTGTCAGTACTTTTACTAATTTAGCGAACAATAGATAACTAAAAATATGGAAAATCGCTTAAATTGGTGGTATCCGCCCCATGAACCCACGGGACGATATTGTTAATACGTGAGCGCCGCAATCACACTGTTAGCGCTAAGGAACCTATCCGAGTGATGGATTGTCGCATGACGATAACATTGAGTTTTTACCGTCGTATCTAAAGCCTTTACTTCATCGCTCGCTTTCATTTCATTGCTCACTTCATACCTCATGATTTCACGACTGAAGGCATCGGTAACCAACGACAAGTAGTGAACACCTTCGTCCAACTGAACATAAGTGATGTCGCTCACCAGAGCCTCTTCTGGTTTTGAAGGAACGACTTCTTTTAGTAAGTTCGGATATTTTTTCCTCCAGAGCTTACGAGTTCCCAGACGAGGCATGAAGCGTCTTAGTTCAAGCACCATTTCTTTCACTGGATAAAGCTCAGCCTGACGAGTTGTCTCGCGCTTTTCTCGTTGATAGACACATTGACGAGATATACCGAGCAATGAGCAAGCTTACTTTCCTCTCTTTTTGAAGGCTTCTTGCTCCTTCGCTATATACTTTTTCTTTACGACATCCCATGTTCAGCATCAAGAATATCGACAACTCTGTTGAGAAGAAGGCATCTAAGACGTTCATCTTCGAGCTCTTTTTCAAGTCGTTTTATTTTTTGGGCGGGCGTTTCATTCGCTCTCTGTGATTTAGGCATCGTGTTCTTCCTTGGATTGGTAGTCCAATCCATTTTGTGATGCTTTCTTAACCAAGTAAGAACGGTCGAACGACCTTGTATGCCGTAAATTGATTGGGCTTGTTTATAGGTCATGTCGCCTTTCTCGATGGCGTCTACAACCTGTAATTTAAAGCCTAGTGTGTAATCACGCTGAGTGAGCTTAACGCAGTGTTTATTTGGAATGGTCATCATTAGTCCTCAATGTGTAAACACATTTCAGGACGGCGCATCGTTTGTAAATAAAGCCAGTAAGGTCTCCTTACTGGCTTTTTCACGTTCATTGCTTTGTGTTGGTAGATCGCCATCAAGAGCATCCATTTAATATCACCTCAAATTATTAGTTAGGGAACATTATTACAATGCACTAATGATTTTGGCGTAAAGTGACCTATATCGTATTTCGGGCATTGGTTATAGTTCATCCCACACAAACATAGGAGAACAACCATGAACACTTTTACTAAAACCATTCTTGCTACGACGTTACTTTGCTCTGGTATGAACCTTGCGCTTGCAGACGAGTCTACTGAAAAAGTTGACCCTTCAAACCTAACTGCTGTTAATACTTCAGGGTATGTGGGTATGAATAATCAGGGTGATGTAAAACTATCTGCCTCTCTGGGTTTCGGCTTAAAAAATGGCCAAATGGCAATGGGTACCATCGAAGGAAGCATGGATAATGAGGGAAAATATAAAGATAGCCGACTTCAGTATTTCCACGTATTTAACGTCGGTAACCCAGTTGTACCAACAGCGGCTGCATCAATTGATATTATTGATAACACCAACTTTACAACGGCTGCTGTCGGTGCTGTTGCGATGTTCAAGCCTGGTGTAGAAAACCTAACTATCTTTGGTCGTGTTGGCGCGTTGGCGGGTGAATACGATGAAGGTTTTGCCTCTGCGATGGGTGAAACAGATACAGATATCGTTGGTGGTATGGCGGCGGCTTATTTTTCATGGAAACCGGGTGCTGATGGTACTTACCTGATGCTATCACCAGAATACACCTATATGGACGGTAGTATTGAAACGTCAACGCTGAAATCATCAATCACTGTCGGTACACCGTTATCCGCTGATGGAAAACGCTGGGGACAGTTCAAAATTGAAAATACAGTTGGTAGCATGCAATCTACTCACCAAACCGTCGATATTGATGACACCGTTGCGTGGGCATTTTACAAAGTCTACTTCTAAGGCCTAATTCACCTTATAATAGTCCGTTAAAAGCAGGGATGCTTTTTACTTCCTGGCTCTGAATAGTCAATCCATTCGACAATTTTACAACAAAATAAATCATCTATTTTCTTCCCTTTCTTTTTACGGGTTAGGAATACAGCACTTATAATCGCCCAATAGGTTATACCCTGATTCTGCTATATTCTCCTAACTATCCATTTAATTATCCTCTTCAATTTTTAGCACATACACCCCATATCCTATATGATACTCACTAACGGTAGTCACATGGAGCTGGAGCTGTGCGCATTAATGCCAAACACCATCAACATTAGTAATTCAAATAACCTACGTCCCTTCCTCAACTATTTTGATCAACAAGGCATTGAGTGGAAAAGTGTCGCTGAAAAATATCAATTTCCAGAGGATTTAAAGGAGGGTGAATATTGGCTACCTTCTCATCAAACGATGGCATTTCTCAGTACTATCATGAAAAGCTCCAATCGTCGGATAGGGCTGGAGGTCGGTAGGCTGATTACCCTAGAACAAATCTCGCCTGAATTTCGTTCTGCGTTTATCCATTGCGACAATCTAGAGCAAGCGATCCATACCCTCATTGAAGTTATGCCGACTTTAAATAACCATGTGGTAGTCTGGCCGGAAAGGATTGAAGGTAAGTGGTACCTTTGTCACCGTGGGGCGTATCACCCATCGGTATCTGGCTACGACCAAGCGGAATGGTTTCGATCGTTCGGGTTGCTTTCTTTATGTCGATTATTTTTAGGAAAGACATGGGAACCCTCATCGGTATTGATGAGCTTACCTGGCCATTTAGCAAAAGATTTACCCGCTGCATTCAGTTCGGTATCGTTTACTTTCGGTCATGCGTTTGGCGCAATAGAAATCCCTTTATCGGAAAACTTTATCGGTGTAGAGCCTCAAAAAAGAGATCATGATTGGCACACCACGCTAGATGCCCTCATTAACACTTACGCTGTATTGCCCTGGTTTAACGTTGAATGGCTAGCACAACTCATCGGTAGCTCCCCACGAACGTTACAACGACGCCTTGCCGACAAAGGGCTTACTTTTAGACAATCCAGAGATAACGCGCGTTGTGAAACAGCAACAAAGCTACTCAGAGAGAAAATATCGCCTTTCGAAACAGCCTGGCGCTGTGGCTATACCGATTTATCGAACTTTAACCGTGCTTTCAAAGGCTGGATGAAGCAGACCCCGGCTCAATATCAAAGCCAGTTCTAACTACCGTAACCTACTAATAATATATAACTTAGGTTCAGTTTTACTATAGCCTCCATGGTTGATAAATACATGTTTTCTTGGGAGAAAGCAGACTATTAAAGGTTTAAGTAGAGGAAATTTCGAAAAGAGAAGGGATAGCTAAAGAAGACTCTTAAAGCGCCCAGCAGAGCGCTCTATATTGATGGTGGTAAGCAGGTTATTTTTTAGTACTTCCATTCCATACCGAGCATGATTCTATGATTGTCTCTCGAGTCCGACACGCTTCGCTCATATGTTGAATAATTATATTCAACACCCACCATTAAGTCAGGTTGAACATTCCACAGTAAATTAGCCATAACATATTGGCTAGAGGTTAATGTGTCCTGCTCCTGTGCATCTTGCCAATCTAAAGCATCGCTCTCAACCGAGCCGTAAGCAAATACAGATTTAAGGTCTTGCTTCCAATGTCTTGTGTATGACGCCATCAAGCTATTTGTTTCTCGAATTTCGAGCGACTGTTCACCTTCATTCCATGTGGCTCCTGTTCCAGATAAGCCTAATAGGTATCTATCGGTTCCCTGCCCTGTATACAGCAATAAAGTCACTGTATTGTTAGGCGTGATGTTCCATCCTCCGGATAACTGAACACCGTAGCCCAATTCTGTATATTCATGCTCACTGGAAGACAGGCGTATCTGACTGAGCGCAGCCGTTGCTCTTACCCAGCCGTGCTGGTTGTCTAACTCTAGGCCTGCCACTAAATCAGGTAACGCCCCATTGGTGTCAATGGTATCACCCGATGGATTTTGAATATCCGAATTGGTGCCGCTTTCTAATGCGACATCATAGCGAAATAATCCAATATCTTGTGACCAACGGAGCATGGGTTGACGTTTAAATACCACACCGCTCAATGTTGGTTCCGCTAGTGACAGAGGATAGTTGCGCATATCCATAAGGGTCGACCAAGTTTGTCCAGCCAACAGATCGCCAGCCTCGGTATGGTAGGTCAAGTAGGCTTCCCTTAATCGTGGCGACATGCCACCGTCATTATTGGCGTTAAAATCCATGACCAATTTAGAGTCGATGGAGATGCCATTATCGAAATCCTTTAGCGCTCCAAATCTAAATTGAGATAATGAAGCATCCACTTTTGTATCGCTATGGTTGCTCTTACCAAATAGGCTATTGCTGGGTATATTAACCCCTGCTCCAGCGACGTCATTATCATGAATCATTATCGCTTTAATAGATCCGCCAAAATCATACGTGGTTTCAGACGCAAAACTGGCTGCGCTCATTAATGCCGCACCAATAACTATTGCTGTGTATTTCATTTTCATAAGGTTTAGAAAGTAATAT
>NZ_MCWZ01000040.1:15958-16290 GCF_002877365.1 Vibrio sp. 10N.261.55.A7 | reverse complement strand
CCTTTAAAGTAGTTATTCTTGAGTAGGCAATTTGATAAAAAAGAGCCTGATAATTAGCAGAGTCTTTAATACAAACGGAGAAATTTAGTCTCTTAATGAAGCGCTGAACTTGTCAGACATTGGAGCTACGATAGCATCGACAGAACCTGCAGTGTCTGCACCTTCCAGTGTAGTGAATAACGGAGTTTAGCCCGCCACATATAGGTTGGTCGATTGGCTGTAATACTAGAAGTAATCCGAACAGTCAGATTACTACATGGATCGTAACTCGGAACTGCTCCGAAGTAAGTTGCAAGCGGCATCAGAGCGAATGATAGAATTCTGATTTTGGA
>NZ_MCWZ01000040.1:0-15228 GCF_002877365.1 Vibrio sp. 10N.261.55.A7 | reverse complement strand
TAGAATTCTGATTTTGGAATACGCAAGCTAATGGTGGCAAAAGGCAAGACCTGACCCTTGTCACTTTAGGCTTAACATACTGAGGAGGAATAAGTCGGGGTTGATGACAAGTTCACCACACTTTAGAGCAAGCCAATGAGCACCGCCACAGGCTTCGAAAGCAATAGTTGTTGGTTCTATTTTACTAAGAAAGATTAAGAGTTGGTTGCGATTAAATTTACGACGAAGCACCTCCACTCCACGACGGTTATGTGCGATAGCATGGAAGCAATGTTTACCTAGGTCGATACCTAAAATATGAATAGAAGACATATGGTTCACCTCATTCTGAGAGCCTACTCTAAGCTTAAGGGCTTGAGAGTGAGGCGGACCATATAATTAAGCCTCGCAAACGCGAGACCCTGTTCATTCTTACGCCGATTTCAACTTACTGAATAATGTTCAGTCCATTCGGGTAATAAATGTGTGATCGTCATCCACAAAAGCCACCAAGCCTCCGTGATAGATAAACACCCGACCACGCCCCTCAACTAGGCAGGCAAGCTGTGGGTTCAAATCTTCTTCGTTAGTCTTGCTTTGAAACGTGCCAGTATCGGTGATGACGCCGCTGAGTGTGGGCAAATATCCATAAGTGCGCTTGGCTTGATCAATCAGGCTCAATTCACTGGTGGTAGAGAAGCAAGATGGGATCGAACCGGCTTCTTCGATAAACATCGTTTTCAGTTCTTCAAAAGCGGTAATCACCAGCCAGTCGATGCCGTTCACGTGATGGATAAACATTGTTTATAAATACCTAGTTTCTCGATAATTCTGATGCGGAGATTCTATCACTATCAGAGGCAGAACGTAGTAGAAATTGGGTTGCTAAAGACGGTAGATCTATGTTGTTCCCGAACATTCACTAGGCCAACTTGAAACACGTTTTTGCCCCAAAGTGTTTCACGTTAAATTTTCTACGCCGTATCTAGTTTCAAATTTGACTTACTATTCCTCATGACAAAAGCCCTAGGTATGTGGGCAAGTTTGGTTAATCGCAACAGTTATCTAAGTCCTTTACAAGCACTAATGACAATCGTTCATTCTAGAGCCAAATTTTAATTCGAATTTGGAAAATGCGCATAATATGATCTGATTAATATATCTAATCAAATCATATTGTGATTTGATTATTTGTGGAAAACGAATCACAATGTGATTTGATTATGGCTGTGTTACGAATCAAGGAACTCCTATGTGGATCTGGAAAAACAACGATTGGCCTAACTTCAGTTGGGACAAAGCTACTGTTGAGCCATTGATTAGGCGAACTCGATTAAATCAAGGCATCTTATTAGGGAAAATGCTTAGCCATTCACAAGATGACAAAGAATGCATGCTCGATACTCTACTGGCCAACATCGTTCATTCAAGCGCTATTGAAGGTGAAAAATTGAATGCTTTCTCTGTGCGCTCGTCACTTGCGAGTAAGCTAGGACTGACTGAAGAGCGACCGTTCCCAACGACTGTGCAAACAGACGGTCTCGCAGAAATAATGCTAGATGCCGTGGATAACTTAGATACAAAACTAACCCTTGAGCGCATCTTAGTTTGGCATGAACGGCTATTTCCAGAAGGTTATACGATGTTCAATCCTGTCGTTGGTGGCCAACTAAGGGGGGATACACCGATGCAAGTTGTCTCTGGTCGGTTAGATAAACCCGTGGTCCATTTTGAAGCACCAGGACGCGACGTTTTAGATCAAGAATTAGAGCAATTTATTGAGTGGTTTAACAGCTCAAAAGGTGACACCTCACTTGACCCATTAGTTCGCGCTGCGATAACACATCTGTGGTTTGTGACGATACACCCGCTGGATGATGGTAATGGACGCATAACACGTTTATTGACAGATTTAGCGTTGGCACAAGCAGAGGAGCAATCTGTCCGCTTCTACGCAATGTCTGTGAGTATATTGGCGAAGCGTAAAAGCTACTACGAAATACTTGAGAGAACTCAGAAAGGGGGGGTAGACATAACCCATTGGTTAGTTTGGTTCTTTGAGACGCTAAATGAAACGTTTGGAGAGGCATTAAAAGAAATTGACCAAACTGTTTTTAAAACAAATTTCTGGCGAAACGTAGATCAAACACTGCTGACCAATGAACAAGTAAAAGTGCTAAATAGATTGTTAGATGGTGACTTTATCGAAGGAGTAACAACGTCTCAATATCACAAGGTAGCAAAAGTCAGCAAACCGACAGCCACCCGCCATCTTAGGGCGCTTGTGGAGCAAGGGTGTTTAGAGAAATCAGGATCAGGTAGAAGTACTCGGTACTTATTAAAGAGATAGACTCACTGCATGAACGGTCAGTCTTCTCAACTCTATTATCTCGTTATTGTCCAGAGGCTTTACAGGCTGATTTTTTACCCGTGGCACTTTCTAGCTCGAAAGTGTCCAATAATGAGTTAGCGCCCTACTCCCTATTTGACCTAAATACAAAAAGGCCTCGCAATGCGAGGCCTTTGATTTTTCTATCTATCAGAAGAGATTAGTCGCGAAGTGCTGCGCCGAATTTCTCTGAGATTGAAGCGACGATAGCATCTACTGAACCAGCGATGTCTGCATCTTCAAGTGTGCGCTCTACAGACTGTAGGCTAAGTGCGATAGCTAGGCTCTTCTTACCTTCTTCTACGCCTTGACCAACGTATACGTCGAACAGTTTAGCGTCTGTTAGGAATTCACCACCCGCTGCGATACACGCTTCTACGATGTCGCCTGAAGCTACAGCTTCGTCAACAACTACCGCGATATCACGACGGTTTGCAGGGAACTTAGATACGGCTACGGCTTCTGGAAGTACGCGAGTGTTGATCGCTGCCCATTCGATTTCAAATACGATAGTACGGCCGTTAAGACCAAACTTACGCTCTAGTTCTGGGTGAACAGTACCAATGATACCCACCTCTTTACCGTCTACTACGATAGCCGCCGTTTGACCTGGATGAAGTGCTGGGTGCTTAGCCGCTTTGAAGCTGTACGCTTTTTCGTTAGCCGTTAGCTCTAGCACTGCTTCTAAGTCACCTTTCAGGTCGAAGAAATCGACAGTGTTAGTTGCAATGTCCCAGTGCTCTTCGCCACGAGTACCAGAGATAACGCCCGCAAGCATCATTTCCTGGCGCATGCCGTTTTCAGCTGTTGCTTCAGGGATGAAACGTAGGCCAGATTCGAATAGACGAACACGTGGCTGTTGACGCTTCTGGTTGTGAACAACGGTGTTTAGAAGACCTTGGATTAGACCAAGACGCATTGCTGACATGTCCGCAGAGATTGGGAATGGCAGGATTAGCGGCTCAACACTAGGTACAACAAGCTTTTGTTGTTCTGGTTCTACGAAGCTGTATGTGATGGCTTCGTGGTAGCCACGGTCTACAAGAAGGTCACGAACGCGCTTAAGCGGTTGGTTAGCTTCTTTGTGATCATTCATTTTAAGTGCCGCTTTAGGCGCTTGATTTGGAATGTTATCGTAACCGTAGATACGTCCGACTTCTTCAATGAGGTCTTGCTCGATTGCGATATCAAAACGCCAAGATGGAGACGTTGCCGTCCAACCTGTATCCGTAGTCTCAACGGTACAACCTAGACGAGTTAGGCTCTCAACCACATCAGTAGATGGGATTTCGTGACCTAGTAGGCTGTCTAGTTTAGAGCGACGTAGAGCAACTACGTTTGCTTTTGGTAGATCAGCTTCAGATTCGCTGCCGTTTACTGGAGCAACTTCACCACCACAGATTTCAACTAGAAGCTGTGTTGCACGCTCCATTGCTGCTGCTTGAAGTATTGAATCAACACCACGTTCGAAACGTAGAGAAGAATCAGTGTGAAGGCCGTAAGCACGTGCGCGACCACGGATGTGATCCGGTGCGAAGAATGCTGCTTCAAGAAGTACGTCAGTCGTTTCAGTAGTAACACCTGAATCTTGACCGCCAAAGATACCAGCGATTGCGAGTGCTTTGTTTTGGTCTGCG
Organism: Vibrio sp. 10N.261.55.A7; assembly: GCF_002877365.1. Classification (GTDB taxonomy): domain Bacteria; phylum Pseudomonadota; class Gammaproteobacteria; order Enterobacterales; family Vibrionaceae; genus Vibrio. The sequence continues at coordinate 11,223 of NZ_MCWZ01000040.1, read as the reverse complement.
ATAACAAGTGTGTTGCTGTTTAGTTCAGCTTCGTTGCCATCTAGAAGTGTTAGCTTTTCGCCCTGCTCTGCTAGACGAACCACGATACCGTCTTCGATCTTAGCGAGATCAAATGCGTGCATTGGTTGGCCTTGCTCTAGCATCACGTAGTTTGTGATGTCTACAACTGGGTCGATTGAACGGATACCACAACGGCGCAGTTTTTCTTGCATCCAGATTGGCGATTCCGCTTTCACGTTTACGTTCTTAACCACACGGCCAAGGTAACGTGGACAAGCATCAGTTGCTTTGATTTCAACAGATACTGTGTCTTCAATGCTTGTTGCAACAGCTTCAACTGTTGGCTCTGTCACGTCTGCGCGGTTTAGAACGCCAACTTCACGAGCAAGGCCACGGATGCTGAAGCAGTCTGCGCGGTTTGCTGTTAGGTCTACGTCGATAGTGACGTCGTTAAGCTCAAGAAGCTCACGTACGTCCAACCCTAGCGTTGTGCCTTCTGGCAGCTCAAGGATGCCGTCTGATTCGACGTCGATACCTAGCTCAGAGAAAGAACAAAGCATGCCGTGCGATGGAACGCCACGTAGTTTTGCTTTCTTGATTTTGAAGTCACCAGGCAGTACTGCGCCAACGGTTGCTACTGCTACCGTTAGGCCAAGACGACAGTTAGATGCACCACATACGATGTCTAAAAGTTCTTCTTCGCCAATATCAATTTTGGTTACTTGTAGTTTGTCTGCGTCTGGGTGCTGACCGCACTCAACCACTTTACCGACTTTAACGCCGGTGAATTCACCAGCTACAGGTAAAACATCGTCTACCTCTAGGCCAGCCATTGTAATTTGGTGCGTTAATGCATCAGTTGTAACTGAAGGGCTAACCCACTCACGAAGCCATGATTCGCTGAATTTCATTGTGTCTCTACCCTTGAATTACTTGAACTGTTTTAGGAAACGTAAGTCGTTCTCAAAGAACGAACGTAAGTCGTTAACACCGTAACGAAGCATCGCTAGACGCTCGATACCAATACCAAACGCAAAACCAGAGTATTTCTCAGCGTCGATGCCCACAGCGCGAAGTACGTTAGGGTGAACCATGCCACAACCTAAGATCTCTAACCACTTTCCATCTTTACGTTTAACATCCACTTCCATTGAAGGTTCTGTAAACGGGAAGTATGAAGGACGGAAGCGAACTTCTAACTCTTCTTCAAAGAAGTTCGTTAGAAAATCGTAAAGCACACCTTTCAACTGAGCGAAGTTAACGTTCTCATCAACAAGCATACCTTCTACTTGGTGGAACATTGGCGTGTGAGTTTGATCGTAATCGTTACGGTAAACACGGCCAGGCGCAATGAAACGGAATGGTGGTTTGCCATTTTCCATTGTTCGAATCTGAACACCAGAAGTGTGCGTACGAAGCATAAGGTCTGGATTGAAGAAGAAGGTATCGTGATCAGTACGAGCTGGGTGATCTTCCGCGATGTTCAACGCATCAAAGTTATGAAATGCATCTTCGATTTCAGGACCCGATTCCACAGTGAAACCTAACTCACCAAAGAACTCTTCAATTCTTTCCATGGTGCGCGTTACTGGGTGAAGACCGCCATTCTCAATGCGACGACCCGGTAGGCTCACATCGATCGTTTCTTCCGCCAGTTTCGCTTCAAGCTCTGCACGTTGAAGTGCGTCTTTGCGAGCTGCGATCGCTTGTTGAACAGCACCTTTCGCTTTGTTGATCTCTTGACCAGCAGTGCGACGCTCTTCAGGTGGTAATTTACCCAGGCTTTGAAGCTGTGAAGTCAATTCACCCTTCTTACCTAAATACTGAACTCGCACTTCATCAAGTACGACTAATGAATCAGCAGCGTTAATCGCAGCGGTTGCATTAGAGATAATCTCTTCTAGATGTTGCATCATTTCCTCATCTACCTATGTCTTTCTTCTTTTGAAGCGCATAAGTGGTAGTTTCCATAAGGTCCCAGCAAGGGATTCTTGGGCATTTTCAAATAGCTGTACATATTAGCGAAACCGACTTCTAAAGCCAATCTGAATTCCCGATATCTCAGTATATTGCAGAAAATATCCGCAATTGATGTCGGATTACCCCTAATACGCTTTTGGAATCCCTTTTAAGTCCTTAAAGTTGATCAACTTTGATTCGTCATTCCAACACAAACTTTGGTTTGATTGCTTGTGACGTATGCAAACTGACTCATCATAATCGAACTCTAAAAAATCAATGAACCAAGCTCGCGATGAGCCTTGCATACGATGAATGAAGCACAGTCACGAAGTGGTTCATGTTAGCGGTGAACTACGGAGGTGAAAAATGGCGCACAAATAAAAAGGAGTGAAACGCATAACACGCCTCACTCCAATACCAAAAAGCAACTTCTAGCCAATAACGGCGCTAAAAATAGTACTGCAAAGATACCTCAACAAAGTCATCTTTTCTCGCGAAATAGAGTAGATCCGTCGGCGTTTCGTTTTCAAACAAGTAGGCCTCTGCTTGCCATTTTAACTGGTTGGTTAATCGACTCGACGCTTCCACTTTGGCGCTGTATACGTCGCTATTATCCAAGTCTTGCGTGACGCCCGTTAGTACCTCAGTGCCATCTTCATCGTTCAAAGCGAAACGGACACCAGCAAACACATCATTTTGATTGGGTGTTTGTGCATTATTTCCTCGACTGTCATACAGGTACTCAGCAATTAGGCCAACATCCCAATAAGAATCAAACGGTCCAACTATCGTGTATTCAAAGCCAGTTACTAATCCTGTGTGATTATCGAAGCTATCTCGATAGATGGATTCAAGCTTTAGCAGCCAATCTCCGACAATGCCTTGAACATCCAAGCCAACTTGGCTCATTTGAGCATAATAGGCCTTCAATGACGTTTTCGCCCCTTGGTGACTTTCCAACCGATAATACGGATCCCGGTTCGTTCCATTAAAATAGCTTAATCCAACATCCCAATCTCCAAGCATCTGACTGTAGCGAACCGCTAAATCAACATGCTTTTCTTCTCGAGACGACTCGTATAACGCATCATTTGAAACTGGAATTGTGGTTCTCAAGCGGCCATCGACACCAGGAAAGGTTCGCTCTCGAAAATATGGAAGAACCATACCGTCGAGCGTTCCCCACGCCTTAATGGAGGTAAAATGAAGCATGGGCTGCCCCAGTTTATCTTCACCATCGAGTGCTTCAATCGCATCCGTTTGGTTTACAACATCCACCAGGTGACTGGACTCCGTCACACCCCAGAACACTTTGCCAATGCCAACACGCAACTCATAGTCATCCCAATAAGTGAGGTAAAGGGCCTCTCGGATATCGCCATGCGTTCTTTCGTCGTCCATGCTGTCTAAGCGATAGAAAGGTGTAAAATTGAAACTGCCATTCCCTTCTTGAGATTGCCAATAGAACTCAGGGGCAGCGACAAAGGACGATTGACCTTTTCCCTGACCTTGAACACCTTCAGAAACAAATTGTCGATGCTCTAGGTTGACCTGCCCAGCGAGCTCAATTTGAGATCCAATCCCTTCAGCGTGACCTTGTAACGCAACGGTACTACTCGCTAGTAAAGAGAGTGTCACCCCAAGTCGATTCAATGAAATACGATGTCCATTCATATAATGACTACCTTATACGTTTCAGCGTGTTCTTTTGGAAATCGCTGTCATTCAAACCCGTTTGGAACTTCATTTCACTTGTCGTGAGGAGAGTACTTTTTCCTGTTTGATGGTTTTGCATCGACATCGTATGTGCGCGCCAGTATTGGTCTAAGTACTGTTTGTAATCGGTATACGTCAACGTTTTGAGCAAGGCTCCTTTGCGGTCATAAAATTCGATCTTTAAAGGGCGATACTCTTGCTTTGATAACCAAACGACTTGCTTGGTGTAACCAGAGTTTCTATCTGTTGGGACCTGTTCGAGGACAAACGCTTCTTCACTTGATATAACCTCGTCTTTTACATAGTTGAACGTGTATTTTTCTAGCTCAAATGAGCTAAGATCTTCATAAGCAAATTCACTGCCCATAAATGGCCCTGACTTATTACGTGATGAGATTCTCTTTACACGCTTTAATGCCGGTAGATATAGCCATTGATCATCGGCTTCTACGGTATGCGAATGATTCAAGAACGCCGTACCTTTTACATCCCTAGGCTCTTCGAAAATCGTCAGCCCTTTGTCTCCGTCATTTTGCACCTCTAGAGATTTAAGCTGCATTAGCCGCGTGCTGCTTTCACCCTGCGCGTTTTGAAGTAGCATTTCCATGGTTGAAACAGAGTCTCCCCACCCTTCATCTCTGTTTTTTCTCTCGGTGGCTATCTCTAATCCCTTCTCTGGGCTCGCCATCACGGGGATTGACGCGCCCAGTGACATGACGATAGATAACGCTGCGGTTGCAGCCCAGCGCGTAGAATTTCGTTGTTTTCCGTTCGTATTTTTATGCTGTAGGTTCATCATTCTTTCCTTGTTTACGAGAATCAAAGTCCGTATCTGAAGCTTCGATTTCTGATATAACTTCAATGGCTAGCGAGGTTCTCAATATATTTACTCCGTAGAGGCTCGCTAGCATTCAATTGGGTGTTTCGTTCAACGTTTAGCTGTTTGTAATGGGTTTGTTCGGGATAAAAATTTCTTGAGTTTCCGGTTGGCCGACTTCTCGCTTGTATTCTTTTTTATCGAACAGCATTAGAAGAGTTGGTAGGAATAAGAAATCAACCACTAGCGCAATAAACACGACCATTGCACTCAACGCTCCCATGTCTGAGTTCAGTCGGAATGACGACATGGCCAGAACAGAGAAACCAGCGACCAGTACGACAGTCGTAATCCAAAGTGCTCGACCTACTGTGTGAAAGGCATATCGAACCGCTTCTTCCGCATTTTGCCCTTGCTTGCGAGCACGCTGATACTTAGAAAGGAAATGAACCGCATCATCCACGACAATACCTAAGGTCAAGGTCACCACGACGGATAAACCAAGGTTGATTTCACCAGAAACTAGCGCCCATATACCAAAGCCTATCGCGGCTGGAGCAATGTTCGGCACAATACTAATGATGCCTAGGCGAAGTGAGCGTAATGCAAAGATCATCAACCCCGAGATCAGGATAAGCGTAATGGGTAAGGTAGAGAGCATGCTCGCCATGTTGGTTTCACCTATGTGTGCAAACATGAGCGACGGGCTTGAAGCCAATACGTTATACTGTGGTCCGTTCATACTGAACCATTCGTAGATGCGGCTTTCGATGTCCACTAGCCCGACACTGCCCAAGTTTTCAAGCGTCAAGGTCATCTTTATTGAAGACTTATCGACGTTAATCTGATTGTTCAGGTCAAGACCGTATGGCAGTGACATTTCGTAAAGAAGCAAGTATTGCGCTGCGAGTTCTCTATCAAGAGGAAGCTGGTAATAGCGACTGTCATCCGCGTGCATGTTCTTGTTTAAACGCTTGTAGACATCCGATAACGATGCGACATGATCTATTTCTGGCTGTTCTCTTAACCAATCAGTAAAGTCACCAATCGTCTGCAAAAACTGTGGATCTGCAATGCCCTGTGATTCATTGGTTTTAATCGCGATACTGATGTTTGTCATACCGCTGATACGTTCTTCCATGAAATCAGCAGCGCGTCTAAATTCACTTCTAGTATCAAAGTACTTAACCGAATCATCATTCACATTGTTCAACGGAATCAGCGCGCCCGAAATCGCGATAACAACCACTGAAATCGGCAGTAAACCTTTACGATACTTAACGACAAAGTTACCTAACCCATCCATGAATCGATTTGATGCTGTGTTCTGGCCTTCTTTTACCTTCATTGGCAACCATTTAAGCATTGCCGGCAACAGAGTCATGGAAAGGAAGCACGCGATCATGACACCTACTGCAGCCAGGTTACCGAAATCTCTGAGTACCGGAGAATCCGACATATTCATCATCAAGAACCCTATCGCTGTCGTAACAGAAGTAATCAAAATTGGCATAAAGTTGACGGCAACACTTTGGTCAATGGCGTACTGCTTTGTGTACCCGTTTTGCATGTTATGGCGCATGGTAGCAATGATGTGAACGCAATCTGCCACCGCTAATGTCATCACCAGAGTCGGAATATTTACGGTAGCAGTACTTAGGAACATGCCAGCCCAACCAGAGAGCCCCATAGTGGCCATCACTGAGCCAATAATTATTATTAGGGTTGCGACGACGCTAAGGAAGGAGCGAAGCATAAACGTCAGAAAGACTAGAATCACCAACAACATTGCTGGTACAAGCGTTGCACTATCGGATTGAGCAGCCTGCATAAATGCATCATTCATCGCAATGATGCCCGCTTTATGGAACTCTACATTCGGGTATTCATTTTGAAAACGGTCAACGATTAGATTGACGCTGTCGATTACCTCTTGAGACTCCAGTGTTTTATCTACTTCTGGAAGCTGAACGGTGATGTTTACAACCGTCACATCTCCTTTCGAAGAAATCGCCGAGTTAACTAATGCGGGTTCAGTCAACGCGACTCGTCTTATTTTTTGAATTCTTTCATGGGTTAACGGGTTACCATCATAGACCAAGTCTTCAACAATCAAGTCATCTTCATCGGCTTCGGTATGCTGATAATTGGAAAGTGAATCAACACGACTGGAATAAGGGACTTGCCAAGCTTCTTGGGTGAGGTTTTGAACCAGTGTTAACATCTCTTCAGTAAAGATGTCCCCTTCCTTTGGGGCTATAACAATGGCTAAGTTATCTGTTTTCGCAAAAGTGGTTTGGATTTCATCAAACGCCAATAATTGTTTATTGGTGCCATCGAAAAAAATATTGTAGTCACCTCTGAAATAGAGGTTTTTCGCGCCTAATGTCGCCATGACGACAAGGGAAAGCGTGGTGATGACGACCCAGAAGGTAAATCTTGTGGGCATAGTGAACCAAGCATTAATATTATTGAGTGGGGGTGTAGATGGTTTCATCACAGTCTCCATTTGTGACGTTTCGTCAACTATTGCTATTAAAAAACCAGCTCATACTGGTTTATTGTCTGGATCTATAGCAACGCTAGCGCATCAAAAGAAACCATGATTAAGTAATGGTTGTTTTGACGATTCGTCATAAATGGTCAATTAAAAACCCATCTTCATGGGTTTAATGCATAGCAAAGTCTCTTAACGGCCAACTGACTCTAAATAAGCCACTTCTTCACTGTACAATTCACTTTCTACTCGTTGCCAGGTTTTACGGTAATCCCACTCAGTAGAGAGGGGTTTCCACCCTAAGCCGTCGAGTAACATATTTGCATTATGCAATACAGAGTACGGGTCTTGTATGCGACTGATACAATGACTGTTTGACGCATTTTGCGTTAGTGCGTTGGAACCAAAGGCTACTGACCAATTGGCAAACACTATCGCGTCTGAACCAACACCTGGAGAAAACTTCAGATCACCAGATTCGACCGCTAGGTTAGTCAATTGATCAGCTTGGCCTATGACCACTTCTTCCAATTGGTTTAACTCAGCAAGACGTTCTGATGACGCTTTTTCCAAAACCCAAGGGCTCTTAGCCATAATTGCACACGTTGATAACACTGGCTCCATGCGAGCATAAATCCTAAGCGCAACATGCATTGCTATGACTCTTTCCCTCGTGTTGCCTTCAAACGCCCCAATACGATCAAACAATAACGCTTCAGTCTTTAACGAATGGATACATAGAGCTAAAACAACGTCTTCTTTGCTGCAAAAGTGATTGTAAATCGTCCCCTTAGAATAAGGGCTAGCTGCTGTAATCTTGTCCATTGTTAGGTTACTAAAGCCTTGTTCTTGAACAAGTGCTTTTGCTAACATAGTTAACTCAACTTCTCGATCAGCTATCGCCTGCTGTTTTTTGGACATGCCAAAAATACAACCCTGCGAATCTTTTTTATCATCTTTACTGCAACTAAAGCCAAACATTCAATTCTAATCCGTTCTCGTTAAAACTCCCAAACTCTATAATTGTAACACGAATGCAAATCCTGTGTACTTCACCTTTTATGACGCATCGTCATTTTTGACGCTTCGTCATAATAGTATATTCATTGATCAAATCAAGAGTTATTTCCACTAATATTCACTTTATCAATCATAAGACAGATACAGCGCTTTCATTCTCAAATTGCAGACATAAAAAAAGGAGGGGGATCCCCTCCTTAAAACATCTCATAATGACTTCAAGTACTGTCTATTTTAATGATAGCCCGTTGATATCAACACCATCTCCATCATAAGGAAGAATTGCGCCACTCCAGTAAACGTTCATAGCATCTTGCAGTTTGATATGGGATACAGCACATCCCTCAAAACCTTCTCCAAAGGTATGTGAGAAAGTCTGCTCTGAATTGAATATTTTTGCGCCTTCATCAAGATCATTGGTAAGAAGCGTATACCCGGAGTTAAGTGCTTCATTCTCGCAGCGAGTTAGGACTACTCTCACCAACCCAGCTTCATTGTATGGGGTTGAGTCTGCCTCATTAAACGATAATGTTTTACCAAAAATTGGACAACTTGCTCTGTAGCCCTGTTCACGCATGCGCACTGAAACACTACCCGCTTGCCCCAATGATAAGAATGAATCACTGCTCTGTGAGTAAATGTTTTCTTGAGTGCTACGACTTGGATCACTATGTTCAAAGTCACTATCGCCTTCTTTCCAAACAATGACAGCTTGGCTTAGATCGCATCCGTAAAGACTTGGGTCCTCTTCGCCCGTTAAACAGTACGCTTGAGCATCACCCTTATCTGGGAATATTTCTTCACACTGCTCTTGTCTTGGGTTACTCGCAAACTCAGACACCTCAATTGATCTAAGTAATACTTCATTACTACCACTAACGCCTGACTTGTGGATAGTCAAAGGAGTATAGAATTTACCTGCTGTAACAAAGATGGTTTCTGTTTTAAACTCTTGTTCCAACTGTTCTTCAGGTTGATTCTCTGTCGATAAGTAATAAAGATCCCAACCAATATTGACAAACAAACTAGGCTCTTCAATTGGTTTGTCAGAGAAAGTTATCGCCTTAACTGTTAAGTCACTATTATCTTGTCGCCAATAAGGTGTCCCATTATCTGCTGCCTTAATTACAATCTTATCAAAGCCATTCTCTATAACCTCAAATAGTTTCGTGTATTGACCTCCTGCACTATTGGATGCAAACACTTGACTCGATACTAGGCTTCCATTGCGATAAAACTCAGCAACACCAGTTTCATTTTCATTTGAATAAAACTTAGAAAACTCGATTTCGGCTTGGTAAGAAAAGCTCTCTTGTAATGTAAATATTAATTTTTCTGAAACGCCAATTTGGCCAGCAAATCGATAGTCCACTTCATTAGCTAGGTAAAAGCCATTGCTCGCTCTGCTTCGAACACCCAGGCCTGCATAGCTTCTATTCACAAAACCCCAATCTAAATATGAGGAACCTGGCCACACAAAACCATCGGCCATCACCGTAAGGTTATCTTTGTTTAGGCGGTAGAAATCACGCCCATACCCAGAAAAGTCAACTTTTCCAGTTAAGACGCTGTCATTGATTGTGGTAGAAGTCGATTGTGCACCAATGTGACACCACGGTTTTTGCCAGTTATGAGAATACCAATGACGATTAAGACCCGAAAAGAAGTTATACAAATTGGTATATCGGCCGTAACCATAAGGAGAATAATAAGGTTGGTACTGCTGACAGGTTCCACGATTGTCAGACACATCTTCAACTGGCTTTACCTGGCGATATTTAAACTCAAATGCGTAAGTCGCGCCAGGTACGGTAGGTATGTAGCTACGCATACGGTAGTTTTTTAGTTCACCATCATTAAGGCAAGATTCTAATTCTAAATTTGCTACCTTACCGTCTACTTCTTCGGTTGTATAATCAGTTGCATCTGTCGCCTCAAACTCGGCTTTGCATGCAACGTTATTATTAATATCATAGAGTGCTTCTTGTCGCCCATGCACAGTATCTGTATTTGGATAGGCTAGCCATTCGTCAGTGTACATACTATAGACAGAAGCAAACGTCCAACGGATGTCAAAGCTTATCTTATTATCTTCAGTGTAAAGATCTTTAATATAATCTGGCAGAACATCGGGATACAACTCTGATTTTTCATCAAACTCCAACCCTTCGATGACCCCCCAGTCCTCTTGGACATCAGACCCTTGGTACCCATAGATAAAAGGTCCAGAGGATGGCTCACTTGCGTTAATTTGGAATGCAGCTGAGATTAACGCAGCACATACCATTATGTTTGTTTTCATTATTGTTATCCCTTACTCGTATTGCACCAGTTGAAAAACAAGGCTCGCTTTGATATTGCAAGCTTTGAATTGCGCGGGATTTTGGAACAAGAATCACAAATATGATACACACAATAACGCATTAACATTAAAATCAGTGGATTTACATCAGCTTAAGTCTTCATTCCCTGATAAATTGATCAGTCTTGCGAATAGAGCATTAGAAATGCCTTAGAACCACTCAGGTATAAAGTGACTGTTGAGTTAAACAATGAAGGTAGCCCCGAACTCAACTTGAATTTTTGTAATTATCTTCTCCCCTCCGTCAAATAATATGCTTCTAATATTATTTGATCCGAAATTCCTTTTTTCAGTATTCGCAATGATTTTTCTATCCTTAACGCTGTATGAATAATGAAAATGAGCCAACAGGCATAGAGCATGCAAGTTTTAGATTAGATCACTATTCTCACATTAAAGGGCACCTTTTGGATTTTACTCCATTTAATTCAGGCTTCTTTCTTGGGTTTTTCGTCCAATCCATCTTACCGTGCTTTCTTAACCAGGTTAGAACGGTTGAACGAGCTTGCAGACCATAAATGGCTTGGACCTGTTTATACGTCATATCGCCTTTTTCTACGGCATCAACAACCTGTAATTTAAAGCCTCGTATGTAATCACGCTGGGTGCGCTTAAGGTAGGGTTTATGTGATGTGTTCATCATTCGTCCTCAATGTCTCAACACATTTCAGGACGGGACACTGGAAAACAAAAAGCCCTAACATTTCTGTTAGGGCTTTTTGTTTAATTTTGGAGCGATACATCGGGTTCGAACCGATGACCTCAACCTTGGCAAGGTTGCGCTCTACCAACTGAGCTAGTATCGCGTTGCTATCACTTCTTAGAAGCTAGATAGACTTAATAGATGGT
>NZ_MCWZ01000039.1:9605-19080 GCF_002877365.1 Vibrio sp. 10N.261.55.A7 | reverse complement strand
TTTAGGCAACAACGCCTTAAACTCTCTAATACAAAGCGAACTTAAGGAATTAAGTATGTCATTCCATATATATTCTAGCAAAACGGGAAAACTCTCATATATTTTATATGTCAGTTTCTCAATTACTGCGCTTGTATTTCTATCGGTTCCTTTAATAGCAGTACTTCCTCTGTCATTTAGTTCAGATAGTTTCTTAAGTTACCCTATTACTGGATACTCCCTACAATGGTATGAAGAAGTACTGACTTCTCCAGTTTGGATGAATGCACTAAAAAACAGCATATTTGTTGGCGTAGTATCTACAATCTTTGCAACAATCCTGGGCACTTTAGCAGCCCTAGGCATTAACACATCTAATTTTAAAGGAAAAGCAGCGGTTACTGGATTAATGGTATCCCCCATGGCTGTTCCAATGATTATCGCGGCTTTGGGATTATACTTCTTTTTTGCAAAAATTGGGTTGGGATCAACTTATACCGCTTTGATAGTTGCGCACACGCTGCTTGGCACACCTTTTGTTTTAATTACGGTAAATGCTACTCTGCAGGGTTTTGATTTTAACTTAATACGAGCAGCGGCAAACCTAGGTGCTAGTCCTCTTGTTGTGTTAATCAAAGTTGTTCTACCTTTGATTTTACCTGGTGTAGTATCTGGCGCACTTTTTGCCTTTGCGACATCCTTTGACGAAGTAGTGGTTGCTGTTTTCGTAGCAGGTCCAGAACAGAGAACTTTGCCAATGCAAATGTTCGAAGGTCTTCGAGAAAACATTACGCCTGCTATTATTGCAGTTGCAATGTTACTAACATTGTTTTCACTTGCGCTACTGCTAACACTAGAGTTTCTGCGTCGTAGGTGTGAGAAAATGATCTCAGAGTAAATCCATAGCGAACAACTGAAGATAAAAATTACTTTTATTGTATAATATTTCATAGTGTTTTTTGATCTTATAACAGGTTTAATCATGGTTATTGACAGCAAGCTTAATAATTCGCATCTTGGCAGCAATGTTTATTTATTGCTAAGGGAGTCCTTGATTAGTGGAAAGTTAAAACCTAATGATCGACTAAAAATTAGAGAACTTGCCGAACAATTTGGTACTAGTGTCACACCTGTAAGAGATGCCATTTTGCAGCTATCAAAAGAGCACGCATTGGTTATGAAGTCACCAAGAGATATTAGAGTTCCAGTACTAACAAGGCAGCAGTACCTTGAAAATAGAAGCCTTCGTATAGAGCTTGAGGGTTTAGCTGCCTATACTGCTGCCAAAAAAGCCACAAGTGAAAAACTAGAACTATTGGAAAACAATATTAATGAGAATCTTTTAGCCATTCATGAGAAAGATATAGGGAAATCATTAGTATTAAATAGTGCATTTCATATTATGCTCGCTTCTATAGCAGAAATGCCTTTACTGGAGAGTTTTATAAGTACTCTTTGGATGAGGACTGGGGGGGTTGTAGCTATTGCATATGAACATTTCTCAGAAGAAATGGCGATTCATCATCATTGGGAAGTTCTTGAGGCACTAAAAAATGGAGACAGTGAAATTGCAAAATATGCAATTCACTCCGACATTTATAATGGCAACCAAATAATGGCTAGATATATCGAACTTGATGGATAAATATCCATCCTTAAAACGAGCTAGATGCAAAAAAGTCAGTGACGATGTAATTACCATCATCTGATCGTAAACATCGGTAAACTCAATGATTAACAAATTAAAATGGAAACACTTGGCAACTATTCTATGGTACATATGTTGGTAGGGCTCGACATCAATGAGTTACGCTAGCCTCAGCGATATGCTTCAGGAACGAGGCATTTCCGTTAATCGCTCCACTATCTATCGTTGGTTTATTGAGTTTGTTCCGTCATTACGTAAGAAAGTCAGACGTTATCAGATGATTGGCTCGGATTCTTCATCGCAACCGGATAAAGCCTTTGTTAAGGAGAAAAGGAAATTGTTCTAACTCTATCGCGCCATCAATACACGTTGGCAAACGCTGCTTACGTTTAACATTCGATTGAACTGCAGCCTAGCATGTTGAGTACGGACAAACACTCCTCTTATGCTCATGCTGTTTCAAGCCTTATGAGCGAGGGTAAACTGCTCAGATTCAAAGAAAAGTGCTAAAGACCTCTGTTTTTCGCCATTCTTGTGTATGTCGAAAGTCATCTATACTGATAATTCTCTCAGGCAGCTTTAAAATTCCAGTCTGCAAAGTGGTAAATTTTTATTTTTTTAAGGGAGTGATTGAGTGAGAATGAGAGACGCGAGATGAACCAAGCGAATTTGTTTAGGACGCTAAGAAAAGTTGGTGTATTGCTCTGTGGGGCTCTGTCGCTGTCTGTTTTTGCGCGAGGAGGCGTTGATGTTCTGGCAATAGAGTTTCCGCCTTACACAACCGCTAGCATGCACGATCAGGGGATCGCTTTCGATAAACTCCGCTCTCACCCTGCCATGTCGGGAATAGACATCAATGCTCAGTTTTCTCCGCCAACGCGTTTGGGCAAGCGTTTACTGATGGGAGACTGGTGCCTCAGTTTTTACCCTCCAAGGGATAAAAACAATTCAACGTTGAAAAAGTGGGTCCTGTCTAACGAGGATATTCCTCTTGGTTTCTATCGATTGAATCAGCAAGGTGCGTTTCAATGGGACGATCTCTCTGAATTGGAGGGGTTATCCGTGGCATTGCTGGTTTCCTATTCTAAAAAAGGGCTAAGTGGTGTGCTGCATGACAGTGGCCTTGACGTTCTTGAGGTTAACTCTCTAGCCCAAGGATTTGATTTGTTGCTAAAGAGTCGAGTCGATTTGGTTTTCGCGGATCGTTACAGCGGGGAGTTTATTGCCGTTGAGCATGAATACAGGCTTGAAGATCTCGAGTTCTCAAGCTCTCATCTAGCCATAGAAAAATTCCATGTGTGGGTGAACCTCCAGTGCACTGATTTGGTTAAAGAAATCTCACCATACTGGGACTAGATGATTTTTTAATGCTGTTCTTGGTGGAATCAGAACAGCGTTTTTAAATACTCTTTTACTGTTTGAACATGCGCGTCGCGATCAAAATCATCCCGTTGTTTTTCCGTTAAGAATGCGTCCGCGTAATCTTGGTCTAATTGGTTCTCTAAAAACAATAAATATAGCTTAGGATCAATATGCCCAGTCGTGGCCATTTCCGTCATTATTTGAATTGACTCGCTAAGCTGCTTGCCTTTCTTGTATGGCCTATCACTCGATGTTAGCGCTTCAAGCACATCCGCTATCGCCATGATTCGAGCCGGAATAGACAACTGGTCTTCATTCAACCCTCTTGGGTATCCATTACCATCCACACGCTCGTGATGGCCGCCTGCGATGTCTGGAATGTTCTTGAGATGTTCAGGGTAGGGCAATCTCCTCAGCATAGAAATCGTCTGAATGATGTGGTCATTAATAATGAAACGCTCTTCACGGTTGAGGGTCCCTTTGGTGATAGAAAGGTTGTACAACTCCCCTCGATTGTATTTCAGGTCACCGGGTTGAAGTGTGAACGACTCTTTCCATACTTCTTCTGGCTTGAACCCTTCGCTCCACTGGATTTGGTGTACTGGTTTATCGGATAGTAATGATTCCATCACAGGCAGCGTTTTAGCAGGCTCTGCCCTTTGTTTTTCTATCCAAGAGACACCTAGCTGATCGTTGAGTGTGCGCCTCCATTGTCGTTTCCCTATGGTTTGTAACTGAGTCAGATCAGCGTCACTCATGGATTCTCCACCAATATTCGTGGATGCGACAAATTCAAATTCTTTGTCCAAAGTTTGGTGAAGTTGGCTAAGCACTTCCTTGCTCGATTGTTCATCTTCACCTTGTTGAAGGGCTTTCCAGTAATCAACCTCCGCCTGGCATTTTAGCAGTTCGAATCGCATTCGAATCTCGTGTATACGATCATAAATGGTTTCCAATTTAGTCGCTTTATCAACGACATACTCTGGCGTGGTGACTTTGCCACAATCATGTAGCCAAGCCGCGAGGTGAATTTCTTCTCGCTGTTTTGGCGTGACGGAGAATTGAGGGAAATACTTGTCGTCGTTTTCAACCACCTTGGTTAGCATTTTAGTGAGTTCAGGCACTCGCTGGCAATGACTGCCTGTATAAGGGGATTTGGTATCGATGGCGGATGCAATCAGCTCAATAAACGCGTTGAGCATCTCCTTTTGCTGTTCCATTTGGTCGATATTGTCTTTTGCTATCTCGGCAAAACTTAAAAGTTCACGAAGAAAAGCGTGCTTGTCGCTTTGTTGCTTTGTGATTTTTCTTTCGTATCCGAGCGTTAAAACGCCAACCAGCTGTTTTTCTCTGTTAAGTAGCGGGAAAAAATAGATATCGGAGTTATAGAGGTAGTCTCTATATTTGCTAAGGGCATTATCCTCTTGATTCAAATGGATAATCTCGCCTTTCTTGAGATCGGTTAACAGCCAAGGTGTTTCGCGAAGAAAAGAGTTGATCTCTATCTTGAAAGGAATGATGGCATGGTTTGCAGCGGTCACGAATTTATCGTCTTGCTCGGAATGAACGAAGAGTAAAATGGTTTCGGCGCGAGTCACAAGATAGCTTTGATGAGTAATGGTTTTAGCAAGCAGGTTAAAGTCTTGGTTAGACGCGGTTTCTCTTAATAAACGCAACAGGTCATGCAGCGTGTGCTCCATTAGCTCGATAGATTGGGTGAGGTTGGTGACTTCTTTGATCATGCTTTTTGGGTAGCGCGTTTTTTTAAAATCAAAACGTGCAATATTGTCCGTTAGGTGAACCAGGTTTTGTAGTGGATTAGCAAGCCTTTTAGCCACAAACCAAACAATCAAGAAACTGAGGATCAGCATAGACAGTGCGACGGTGATTTGTTTATTCCTCATGGAGACAAGGTTACTGATCAGGTCGTCTTGCGGTGTCGCTTCTGCGAGCAACAAACGAACATGATTGTTCAGTGCAACTGGGGTAAGAGTGATAGACCAGAGAATATTATTGTATGAAACTTCTTCATGGAGAGGGTCATCACTTGCCTTGTCCACGACAGGCTGAAAGACACTGTCTTCAATAGCACGATTCAGCTGCTCTATCGGTTGGTTTATATCAATGCCAGACTGGTGATGCGCTAGAACTTGGAAATCATCGTCAAAAAGAAGCATTTTCGAATTGCTTGAAAAGCCAATTTCACTGATTTGATTGGACAGTGAATCCAATGTGAAATCAGCCCCAATAACAGATTGGCCGTTTATCGATCGGCGTGAAAGCGTAATCCCATTTTTATTCATGGAATAGAATCGATAGGGATCGGTAAGTCGAATCTCTCCATCAGCATCGGCGTTGATGAACCAAGGGCGAACTCTAGGGTCGAAGTCGTTGTCGTCTGTTTTGGTATAGCCAATCTGATTATGGTTGCCATCTAGGAAGTAGATTTCGTTGGACCCAGAAAGTTTGGTGATCTTGATGAGCAGGTTGGCTTTTTCAGGGGCTTGGTTGTTCTCTCTATCAAGGTTAGTGCGTAGCGGCGTCAAAATAGTAAATGTGCCATTTTCTAACGCGTAATAGAGCGCCGTGAGGCTTTTGTTTCTTTGAAAGATCAACTCTATAGAGGATAACCATCGCTTTTGCGTTATCGGTGATTTAGGTTGTTCTACGACTGGGCTATAGGCAAGAAAATCTAATGTCGTGAAAATTGGCCCCGTGCTTTGCTTGAATGCATTCTCGAGTTTACGCGTGTTTTCTCTACTTACCTCCTTGGCACTCGCTGCCAATAAAGCTTGTGAATGGTTATAGCTGATCGCGATCAGCACTACGCCGACAAGAGTAGTGAGTACCAAAAATAGGCTGGTAATGTGAATACTCAGCGAGTAACGACGTTTTCTCATTGGCATTTCCGTTGCAAAGAGCTCTAGTAAGTATTGTCTATACACTCGATCATGCAAAAATATTCTGAAATTTTAGAAGGTTGATATATTAGAAAAATGGTCTAGAAACAGGCGCAATAAGCTTAATGTCGCAAAACGATGTTTTTTTAACCGAAATGAAAACAAATTCATCTATACCTGTTAAGTAGTCAATGACATTGGGACAATTTATGCTGACGCTTAACTATGGTATTGAAATCAAATCAGACTCTAAAACCGTATGGAAAATCTTAACCGAACTCGATAAATATCAGCAGTGGGCAGCCGCGTTTTCACCCGAATCTCAGTTTAAAGGGCAGTGGTGCGAAGGCGAAGACATGCTGTTCTTTGACCCAAGTTTGGGCGGGACTCGAGCGCAAATTGACCGGGTTTCCGTTAACCATGCTATCGAATACCATCACGTCGCGATTTTTTATCCAGAGAATATGAAAGACATTGATGCCGATATCGCCGATAAATGGATTGGGTCTTCCGAGTCTTTTCAAATCGACTCGCTTGATAATTCGGTTGTGCTGCAAGTCACGGTTAAAACGCATCCTGACTTTATTTCAATGTTCAACAATGGATGGGAAAAAGCCCTGCCTATGATTAAGGAATTGTGTGAGCAATAGTAAGGTTTCTCTGCGCTCCCAGAATCAGAATACCGGAACCTGAAAACCAGAGCCTAAATGAAAGCCATCATCATTATAGTGAGCATGATTGTCGTCAGTATGATTATATTCAGTATGATTATGTTTAGTATGAATAGTTGGCTCGGTTCATAATCTCCCATTTAGGCGAGTGAATCTAAGTTGTTTGGTTACTGAATTGTCATCGAAACGAACAAGACTAAGTACGCGTATATTGATAAACTGCGGCCAAACGAAATTGACCGGATGTGAGAGCCGTAGATGAAACTCAGTGTTGATACCCATACCCATACTTATGCAAGTGGCCACGCGTATAGTACTTTGATTGAAAACGCCAAGTCAGCCAAAGAGAATGGTTTGTCGCTGTTCTGCACGACTGACCACGCTGAATCAATGCCCGGTGCACCACATTATTGGTTTTTTGCGAATCAACGTATTCTTCCTCGCTTTCTAGAAGGCGTTGGCCTTTTAAAAGGGTGCGAGGTGAATATTATGAATGTTGAGGGCGAAATCGACATTCCGTTGTCCGTCGATCAGCATTTGGATTGGGTACTTGCGAGCTTTCATGAACCTGTCTTTCGCCCAGCCGACAAGGCCACTCATACACAAGCGCTTATTAATATCATCAAATCTGGTCGTGTGGATGCCCTTGGCCACCTTGGTAATCCAAATTTTGACTTCGATTTCGATGCCGTCATTCAATGCGCAGCAGAAAACAATGTGGCAATCGAAGTAAACAATACCTCACTGACTGGCCGCAATCGTGTGGGTAGTGTAGAACGTTGTTATGAGATTGCATGCTTGGCAAAACAGTATGGCGCATTTGTCACAACGGGCAGCGATGCTCACTTCTGCGAATATGTTGGTAAGTTGAATCTGGTTAACGATCTGCTTGAAGCGACAGACTTCGATTCTACTAGGGTCATCACTCATACTTCGCGACAGTTTTTAGACTTTCTCGAGCTTCGTGGCAGAGCGCCTATTGAAGAATTTGCTCATCTATAGATGGTTACTCAAAGTACCCCAGTTGTGATAGCAAGTAATGGCCAAATGCTTAGGAAAAATACATTAGAGTCTAAGCTTTGAGGCTCGCTGTTACTTGCCGATCGTTCGTTTATGTAAATTGATACACTTTTTCGCTCAATTCCAAAGTGGATTTCCTTTACACTCCTGTTAATTAATCTAACTAAAATTTAAAATCATGAAAAAAATATTACCAATGGCTCTCGGGCTTGCTATGTCATTCGCTGCTCTCTCATTTAACGCTGTCGCTGACGATTTTGATATGACTCAAACGATGAAAAAAATGGGGCTTGAATTCCGTCAAGCAGCAAAAGCCGAAAGCGTCGAATCCATGCAAGAGCCTATCGCGAATCTGGCTGACCTTATTCAAGATTTAAAGAATGCGGAACACCCTGTTGAGAAAAGTGAGTTGTATTCGGAAGGCTTTACGAAACTGCGTATTGCGGTAGAAAATGTTGAGTCACACCTTGAAAATGGTGACTTGGAAAATGCTCAGCAAGCACTGCGTGAAGTGGATGACCTTCGAATTGAATTCCACGATAGACGTAACCCAAGTATTTGGAGCCGTATATTCGGTTAACCACCGAAATAGATAACGTGTTTTAAAAGGTTGCCTCTCGCACGGGGGCAACCTTTTTTGTTGCTTCAAACATTCTTTTTAATGTTTTCAACATCGAGTAGTCGCCATTTCGCACGAGGTTTAGAACACACGTTACCCGCATGCGATTTTTAGGTGGGGAAACGTGCTGGGAGCTTGCCGACATCAAGAGAAGCACTAGAGCGTTTCAACAGACAGTTTATTGGTGAGATTTTCCATCACAAAATCAATGAAGACTCTAAGGCGTGCTGGCATGTATTTTGTTTGAGCATACTGCATGGCGATTTCACCATGGTAACTGCTCTTAATTGTCCATTTGGGTAGTACTGGAACCACCTGTTTATTCTCTATTGCTTCTTTCACCACAAAGTCGTGGAAGATACCGATGCCTAAACCGCTTTTCACACCATTCAGTCGCATTTGAGAGTGATTCACGGCGTACCGACCAGAAATGGTCACCGTGTGAAATTCATCGTCTTTTAGGAAGTCCCAAATGTTGTCTTGTTCTGTTTCAGCCAGGTAGATGCAATCGTGCTCTACTAACTCTGTCGGATGAATTGGCATGCCTCGCTCTGCAATGTAATCAGGGCTAGCGCAAAGAACGAGATCCGTTTTTCCTATCTCTTTTAAAACCAGTTTCTCATCAGGTTCATCAGTCAACTTGAACGCCACATCAATGCCGTGTTTGAACAGATCAATTTCGCCATCAACAGCGCGCAGTTTGAGCTGAATAAGTGGGTAGCGTTGTAAGAAAGGGACAATAAAAGGTTGCAATACCGAATTTAAAAAAGCCTCTGGTGCTGCAACGGTTAACACGCCTGACGGCTCGCTGTGATCCGCCGTCGACAGTTCAACCGCTTGCTGCGCAGCATTCATCATGACAACCGCTTGGTTATACACTTTTTGCCCTGCCTGAGTGATGATGAGTTTACGTGTTGTTCTTTCAAACAGCTTTACGTTCAATGCATTTTCAAGGCGAGTGATCAATTTGCTGAGCGCAGAGGGGGTAACATTGAGCGTTTTCGCCGCCGCCGTAAAACTGCCTTCATTGACCACCAAAATGAATGAGGCTAAATCTGGGAGTAATGAGATCAATTTTGGATTAAGCATAGAGAGTCAAGACCAACGCTTTTTCAATCAGAAAGGGTAAACACTATTATTACTGATAAATATCTAGCCGTCATTAGCCGTGAGTCTATATCTTGATGGCGTCTTTCAGTGCATAAGGCAGAGACAAAAAGGCCACCCATTAACGTCGAGTTAGAGGGTGGCCTTGGTACTATTCAGCTATTCAGCT
>NZ_MCWZ01000039.1:0-8880 GCF_002877365.1 Vibrio sp. 10N.261.55.A7 | reverse complement strand
AGCTATTCAGCTATTCAGTGGCTGGTGGATTACACCTCAAATTCAGCCACTAGGTTATCCAGTTTTTGACACTGTTCCGATAAGCTCATGCAGGCATTGTCTGCACTATTGACCATTTCAACCATTTGGTAGCTGTTGTCGGCAATACGTTGAACGTTTTCGTTTACCTCATTGCTGACGTTTGACTGCTGGCTAGCGGCGGCGGCAATTTGCGTGTTCATCGCATTCATTTGTTCGATAGAGCTGCGAATCTTGTTGAGTGATTCAGAGGCCGAACCTGCCGTATCAATGGTCGCGTTACTGCTGTTTTTACTGGCTTCCATGACAGACACGGCTTGCTTTGCGCCTTCCTGCAATTTCTCAATCATCGATTGAATTTCACCAGTACTCTCTTGAGTTCTGCTCGCGAGTGAGCGTACTTCATCGGCCACGACTGCGAAACCACGACCTTGTTCTCCTGCACGCGCAGCTTCAATGGCGGCGTTTAGGGCCAACAAGTTGGTTTGATCAGCAATGCCACGTATCACATCTAGAATCGAAACAATGTTCCCCACATCCGCATCTAGGGTATGGATCACTTGGCTAGCATTATCAATCTCACTCGATAGGTTGGTGATTGAATCAACGGTTTGGCCAAGAATAGCACTGGTTTGGTCAGCTTCTTCGTTGGCGCTTCCGCTTGCTTGCGCCGCTTCATTTGCATTATCGCTGACGGTTGAGCTGGTCACTTGCATTTCATGGACAGCTGTAGCAACCATCTCGCTCTCTTGCTGCTGATTCGAACTAAATGAAGCGATGCTTTGTGTTAGAGACTTGATGTTTTCCATATCAGCTCGCACTGCATTGGAGGAAATGATCACTTCTTCGACCGTTAGATGAATCTTGGCCACGAACTGGTTAAACGATTTTGCCACTTTACCCAGTTCATCGTCACTGGTGACTTCCATGCGTTTAGACAAATCACCATCACCTTGAGCAATATCGGCCATGGCAATTTCGATGTTCTTCAGCGGTTTGATAACGAATTGTTTGATGATCCAGAAGGCAATTGCCCCTGCGATGAGAGCGATAGCCAATGCAATTTCAACGGTGAGTTTGCTGGAGTCGATTGAGTGATCAACATCATTGCTCAAAATGGCCTGTTTTTCGGCAATTAAGTCACTGAGTGTTGTTAGGCTAGTACGAATAATCTGAAATTCGGCGTCTATCTTCTGTTGATTCGCGCGTAAATAGAATGACGCATTTTCTGGCTTCTCAACCATCGGCTCATAGAGCTTTATCCAACGTTCGGTCGCTGTAACCATTCTATCGAAATCCGCTCGATTCGATGTGGGTAAAAATCCAATATCAAACAAAGTCGACACTTTCTTCATGCGAGGCACCGCGTGATAAGCATTGTCTTTAAATTCGCCAATATGGTATTGGGTTTCTTGCGTCGATTGACTACGAGCGATGCCTTGGGCCGCCACCGTCACCTGATACAGATCTCGGTAAGCACTGTCCAAACTCATCATTGAGGGTTGGACTTGCTGATTGAGCAAAGTATTGAGGTCTTGTTGTTTGTTTGCTTGAATCACTGAAATCAACGTAGAAACAATAAAAACAATCAAAATAGTAAATAAAGGAATATTAATTTTCTGAGATAATGATAGACGATTCATAAGGTTAGCCCATTTAATATGCATGTTATCAAGTATGTCATGCTATTTGAGTTAATTATAGATAGTAGAACGAATATTTACTAAATAATGTATTGATATTCATATCTATTTTTGCGTAATTGATATTGAGTATCGTTACAGCCCCTGCTTGCTCAAGACTTGCTCATATGTTCCTGTGGTTCACTAATGTTTTTCCATGTGGCGGGATAATGGTATCTGAAGAGTTGGTTTAAACTAGTCAAATACTCTTTCGGCGTGCTACTTGTGTCCGAACCCTACAATAAACAACTAAGCTTGTTTAATAATAATTACTAGTGAGGAATCTTGCTGATGTCATCGTCTTTTTACCAACAAATTCAAAATCAAATTGAAGAAGTAAAAGAAGAAGGTTTGTATAAGTCTGAGCGTGTTATTACTTCTGCCCAAAAAGCGTCAGTATCGATTTCTACTGGTGAAGAAGTGCTTAACTTCTGCGCGAACAACTACCTTGGCTTAGCGAACCACCCTGCGCTTATCGAAGCGGCAAAAGAAGGGATGGACGAACACGGTTTCGGTATGGCTTCTGTACGCTTTATCTGTGGTACACAAGATTCTCATAAAGAACTCGAGCAAAAACTATCTACTTTCCTAGGGAAAGAAGACACGATTCTTTACACCTCTTGTTTCGATGCAAACACGGGCCTGTTTGAAACCATTCTTGGTAAAGAAGACGCTATTATTTCTGACGCACTTAACCACGCATCCATCATTGATGGTGTTCGCCTGTGTAAAGCAATGCGCTTCCGTTACGCAAATAACGACATGGAGCAACTAGAACAGCGTTTAATCGAAGCGAAAGAAGCGGGTGCTCGTCATACGCTTATCGTGACTGACGGTGTGTTCTCTATGGACGGTGTGGTAGCAAACCTGCCAGCTATTTGTGACCTTGCAGACAAGTACGACGCGCTAGTGATGGTTGATGATTCTCACGCAGTTGGCTTTATGGGCCAAAACGGTGCTGGTACACACGAATATCACGATGTGATTGACCGTATTGATTTCATTACTGGTACGCTTGGTAAAGCAATGGGTGGCGCTTCAGGCGGCTACACATCTGGTAAGAAAGAGGTGATCGATTGGTTGCGTCAACGCTCTCGTCCGTACCTATTCTCAAACTCGGTTGCACCCGCGATTGTTTCTGCATCTATTCGCGTTATCGATCTTCTTAAAGAGTCTCGCGATTTACGCACGAACCTTTGGGATAACGCAGCGCATTTCCGCGCACGTATGGAAGACGCTGGCTTTACAATGGGTGGCGCTGATCACGCAATCATCCCAATCATGTTAGGCGACGCTAAAGTAGCTGTAGAGTTCGCAGAGCGTGCGTTAGAGAAAGGCATCTACGTGGTTGCATTCTCATTCCCTGTCGTTCCAAAAGGACAAGCACGTATTCGTACTCAAATGTCAGCCGCACATAGCCGTGAGCAGCTAGACAGAGCGATTGATGCCTTTATCCAAGTTGGTAAAGACATGGAGATCATTAAGTAATGAAAATCAAAGCACTTTCAAAACTGAAGCCTGAAGAAGGCATTTGGATGACCGAGGTTGATAAACCTGAAATGGGTCATAACGATCTTCTTATCCGAATCAAGAAGACGGCCATTTGTGGTACTGATGTACACATCTACAACTGGGATGAGTGGTCACAAAACACCATTCCTGTGCCTATGGTAGTTGGCCACGAATACGTAGGCGAAGTCGTTGGCATTGGCCAAGAAGTTCGCGGATTTGAGCTGGGCGACCGTGTCTCTGGCGAAGGTCATATCACGTGTGGTCACTGTCGTAACTGTCGTGGCGGCCGTACTCACCTTTGTCGTAACACGACTGGTGTTGGTGTTAACCGCACGGGTGCGTTCTCTGAATTCCTTGTGATCCCTGCGTTCAACGCGTTTAAGATCCCTGCTGAAATCTCGGACGATCTCGCATCAATCTTTGACCCGTTTGGTAACGCCGTGCACACCGCGCTTTCTTTCGACCTAGTAGGTGAAGACGTGCTGATCACGGGCGCTGGCCCAATCGGTATCATGGCTGCTGCTGTTGCTAAGCACGTTGGTGCTCGTCACGTTGTTATCACTGACGTAAACGAATACCGCCTAGATCTGGCTAAGAAAATGGGTGTGACTCGCGCAGTTAACGTGATGGAAGAGAAGCTTGAAGACGTAATGGCTGATCTTGGCATGACAGAAGGTTTTGATGTCGGCCTAGAGATGTCGGGTAACCCATCTGCGTTCAACAGCATGCTTACAAACATGAACCACGGCGGTAAGATCTCTCTACTCGGTATTCCACCA
This sequence comes from Vibrio sp. 10N.261.55.A7, assembly GCF_002877365.1. GTDB lineage: Bacteria > Pseudomonadota > Gammaproteobacteria > Enterobacterales > Vibrionaceae > Vibrio. The sequence continues at coordinate 4,889 of NZ_MCWZ01000039.1, read as the reverse complement.
TCAGACATGGCAGTAGATTGGAACCAGGTCATCTTCAAAGGTTTGGTTATCAAGGGTATCTACGGCCGTGAGATGTTCGAAACTTGGTACAAGATGGCATCGCTAATCCAATCTGGTTTAGATCTTTCTCCAATTATTACGCACCACTATAAAGTGGATGACTTCCAAGCTGGTTTCGACATGATGCGCTCTGGAATGTCAGGTAAAGTCATTCTTGATTGGGAATAGCCTTTCCCTTGAAGAAAATGACAAGTAACTGATAGCGAGGCTATATGTGCATAGAATGTTCATATAGCCTTATTTACCTCACTGAAAAGTGACACAACATCCTATCTATTCCCAACCATTCTTTTTATCTATCCCATCTTTGTTTGATGCATTGCAGCATGAGTCGCTCGCTTCTGGCCAAATATAACTATATTAAGTGATTTTTCCGTCCGTTTAGTGATATCAATTCTAATCAAAATGAACAATATTTTGCTAATTGCTACTAATCAAGCTTAGTATCTATAAGTCACGTTTTATTAGGATTCAAATTGGTGCCATATGCTTAATCTTGAACAATTAACCGCGTTTATTGCTGCTGCAGAGAAAGGGTCATTTTCAGCGGCTGCCCGCCACTTAAACAAAAGCCAAAGTTCAGTCAGCATTGGTGTGAATAATTTAGAGTTAGATTTAGGCATATCTCTGTTTGATCGTTCAACCAGGTATCCTAAATTGACGGTTCAAGGTGAGCACCTTTATGAACAATCTAAAGTGCTCATTAGGCAAGCAGAGCGAATTCAAAGTTATGCCCAAGGAGCGACTGAAAACGTAGAAGATGTCATAAGAATTGGTGTGGATCCACTCGTCCCTTTGTATGTGATTGATAGTACCTTAGAAAAAATGGCTGAGCGTTTTCCTTTTACAAGAGTTAAGTTGATTAGAATATCTGGAGATCAACTTCATACCGCCATATTAAACGGTGATGTAGAGCTAGCTTTAAATCTCGCTTCGAAAGCAGTACCAGACAACTTAGATTTTGTCGCCATTGAACAGATCGAGTGGGTGTGTGTGTGCAGTCCTGATTCAGCACTGTCTGATATGGAAAAAGTGGACAATGAAACCCTAATTTCAGAACGTCAAATAGTCTGTACGAGTATGCTAGAAAATAGTGTTTTGAAGAGCACTGGAAAAATATCGCAAGAAATTTGGGAAGCCTCCGAGCAAGATGACATGATTCGCTTAGTTGAACAGGGGTTAGGCTGGGCGTGGTTGCCAAAATTTGTGGCGATAGAAAAGCAAGCTATGGGAACCTTGATTGAATTCAAACCGGAATTTCAAAGCACTAAATTATACTACGCAGCCGATCTTGTTTGGAGAGCAAACACCATACAAGGCCCGGTCATGGAATTCTTGATTAGCCAACTCTCTAAAGTTAAACCAGAAGGCAGTTAGGCAATCAAATAGCTACACAAGTAGGAAGAATGTTCTCTAAAATGAGGCTTATCTTTTAGTGATGAAATTTCCGATCAGTATATAGCTTAGACTTATCGCTAAGTTATAAACTGTTCAATAAATATAGGCTCATATCCTTTGCCGTTTGTTGGGAGGAGAACAGAAATCAGTGTCTATTTTAGCTTGAGCCTATTACCTTATTATCCAACTACCTTCGTTTCTAACCTCACTATTTCACCTTGATTCGACTCTTAACCTATATCGTTAATCATAGAATAACGTCCTGTTCACCACTTCTTTCGCTTTAGTTGCCTGTCCTTAAAAAGTAGTGATTACTTGAAATTCCATGCTTATATATAGATAGCTCCATGAAGTATTCGATTATGGAATACAACCCAATTAAGGAGATAAGCCTTCATCGATTAGGATTAGCGTCATGCAAAATAAGACACTAAGTGAGAAAACGATGAACACAAATAGAATTCAGATAATGGCAGCACTACTGATGAGTATCACCCTACTGTTTGGCCGCGTAGCCATAGCAGACGAACTCGATAGTGGTAATATCTATTCAGCTCAAACCGAACAATATGCCATGGTAAACGCTGTTGGAAAGTTACTCTCTCTAACTAAGTGGAAAGTAGAAGTCGACTTTGGACAGGCGCTCAAAATTGGGGTTAAAAACAAAGATCTGCTAAGGGATTCTGAGGGGAAAGTTATCAATTTTAATTCCCCAATTGATGCTATCAACTACCTTAATAGCCAGGGCTGGGCACTCGTTACAGTTAGCACCGCAGGTGACCAGTTTTCAGCTGTAATGAAGCGAGATGTGATGGAAGAAGAGTAGGAAAACTCATGACTGAGTTAGTACTATATAGACCAAATTAATAGTTCGTAATTTCTATGGTGACCAGCATATTGTTAAAATGCATGGTCACCTTTTTCGTATCTTCAATATCAAGATTTCAATTCTAGATCCCGTTATTTACTTACCCGCTTTAACAACCGAATTTCCATAGCACGTACCGCTTATCAATCTATAACCTTCCATCCGAATATCGAATAGTAACTAACTCATTGATTTCGTCAGTTGTATATATAGTAACGCCATCGAAACATGAGATTGAACGACATCGGGAGATGGGCTATGAAAAGAACAATTGCTGGTATTGTACTGGCTTGCACTGCATTTGGAGGTTTTACACAAGAAGCCCCAAGAGCAAACAACGCCATTACAAATACAATACAAGACGAATACGTAGAAGCGGGGGATACGTTGCAAATTGCCATTCCATTGACTGGCTTATTTGCTGCTTGGTTGCACGATGATGCGCAGGGAGCAAAGCAGTTATTACTCTCTGTGGGTGCTTCTCAAGCTATTGTTCAAACGACAAAGCACGTCGTATCGAGACGTCGTCCTAATGATTCAAGTTCTATGTCATTTCCTTCGGGACATGCCGCTGCAGCGTTTTCTGGTGCTGCTTTTTTGCAGAGCCGATATGGCGCAGCATGGGGTGTTCCAGCCTATGCTGCGGCCTCTTATGTTGCCCTTAGTCGAATGCATGGCAACCGTCATCATGCCGATGATGTGCTTGCGGCGGGAAGTATCTCTTTTCTAGTCAATCAGTATCTTATTTCCCCTTTAAACTCGGAAGATATGATGATGATGGCAATGCCAACTAGAGACGGTTTTGCATTAGGTATGAGCTTTACCAATGACTTTTTTGTTAAGCAATCAAAGCAAGCTTATCAGATTCGAACCTCCAAAAACCTTAAGCACAGGTTTGAGTTCGATATTGGTGTCAACTTGGAGGATAGTCTCGCTAAAGCAGGGTTGCCCGGTGACCAACTGGTCGATGAACACCAGCCTTTTGCAGCGGTCAATTACACTTACCAATTAAGTGACGATAAAGAGTTAGAAGTTGCATTTTCACCTAATGAAACTCGTCGTCGTGGCATTGCAAAGAATGACTTTAGTTATCAAGGGGCAAATTACAATAAAGGAGAAGGTATTTATTTAGCCTTTCGTCAGTGGTCTTTAGGCGCTAACTATTATCATAAAATGCAACTTTCAGATGACCTTCAGGTCAGTGCTGGTGTTGGTATGACTGCCTATTTATTGGATCTAGAAACGGATCTCGAAAATGGAGGCAAACATGCGCGTAATAGCGATGTTAAAGCTTTACCTGGTGTGGTTGCTAAAGTGGACTATGAAATTGCTGATGACCTGCATTTAGTGGCTAAAGTGCAACACAAGCAATGGCAAAGTGACAGAGTCAGTGATGTTGAAGCGGGTGTGCGTTACGATTTAAACAGAGAGTGGGATATTGGCATTGCATACCAAACCCAGAAAGCCGATTGGAAGAGTAAGTCGCTAGTTTATGATACTCAGACCGTCGCTTTTACTATTGCTAATCGATTTTAATTAGCACGCCAACCAAAATTCATGTAGTCAATAAAAGCTGACATTACCGTCGGCTTTTATCTTTTCAATAACTCCCAGCTTAATTTGTTCTTAGCTATTAATAACTTGAGTCGTTGGTCACTTCCTTTCGTAAACAATAAGTTGCTAGTGATGGAAGTGACACAGACAAAAGTGACCTTAATACAGCAATAACTGGAGACGCAACGAGTCTATATTGACCCCGGTATTGATTTAATGTTTATCCGATTATTCCCTGATTGAAACCTGACTACAGCGGATAAAAAGACAGTTATAAAGCGACGGGGGCAATCAGACTATATCGGTAAGTTTTTTAAATGATTTACTGACCATTAAATTACACTTCCATTCGATTATCGAATACTTAATGATTTAATCTATTTATTTTATTGCCTTATTATTGCCTCAACGAAATAGAACTCCACAAAGAGGTTACTACTATGAAAACAGTCATCAAAACAACCGCAGCCATTATTTTAGCTACATTGATTTCATCAAACGCCTTGGCAACACCTTCTGCCATTGGTGGGGATTTTAATCTGCAAGATTTCTACAAACCTTACACATTGAACGAAATCACACCTCAGAATATGCAGAGCTGGCCTTACTACAAGCACGTCAGCGCAAATTGGGATGAGTATGTTCAAACGACAACTGAACAAATTGATGCAGCGAAAACCCCTGTTACCTTAGAGCAAGGAAACGTATTTAATCTAAACGGTACGTTCACAGAAAATAAAACGTACATACAGTCACTGGTAGACACTCAGACGAAAGGTCTGGTTATATTGAAAGACAATCAGGTTTTGGCTGAGTTCTATGACAATGGGTTTGGTGTTAACGATACGAATCTATTGCAATCTGCATCTAAAACATTGGCAGCGGTTGTGACTCATAAACTTATGGATGATGGGTTAATTGGCGCAGAAGACAAGGTAAGTAAAATTCTACCTGACTTTGCTGGTACGACGATTGGAGAAGCGACAGTGCAACAAGTGCTGGATATGGC
>NZ_MCWZ01000038.1 GCF_002877365.1 Vibrio sp. 10N.261.55.A7 | reverse complement strand
TACTGCCGTCTTCACGCTCGACTAGGTCATCTTTAATGATGCCTTGTGCGCTTGCCGACTGGGCATTCACGTGATTGCTGTCCGTTGTTGCCGTAACTATCACCGACTCTCTTGTTTCGGTTTCATTATCATCGAGCACTTCAACGCGTACTTTGACCACGCCTGAATCCGGCGTTTGGAAGCCATTAACTTCGTCGTAATCTTGCCACTCACCGTTTGGTAGCTTGATTTGTACTGCGCCTAAATCCGCGTCCGAAGCTGTGCCTGTGATGTCCAGGAAGGTATTCACCTCACCAAACGCTTCACCCGAGAGCGACACTTCATAGTTAAGATAGGTTTCTTCACCTTCACGCGCTTTATCACCACCTGAAATCTCTAAATCAGGGGCATCAGCATCGACTTTACTGCCGTCTTCACGCTCGACTAGGTCATCTTTAATGATGCCTTGTGCGCTTGCCGACTGGGCATTCACGTGGTTGCTGTCGGTTGTTGCCGTAACTATCACCGACTCTCTTGTTTCGGTTTCATTATCATCGAGCACTTCAACACGTACTTTGACCACGCCTGAGTCCGGCGTTTGGAAGCCA
>NZ_MCWZ01000037.1 GCF_002877365.1 Vibrio sp. 10N.261.55.A7 | reverse complement strand
ATCTTGTCCTGGCCACGAATTCTTTGAGCGTGATTTTACAGGCGGTAACGGGCTGTTTTCATTCGTACTGAAAGAATCTCACCCTAAAGCAACCACAGAATTACTCGATGGAATGCACCATTTCAGTATGGGTTATTCTTGGGGTGGGTTTGAAAGCCTTATCTTAGCGAATGAACCTAGAAGCTTTAACAGTTTAAGAACCGTTGCAAACCCTAATTTTTCGGGAACATTGATTCGCGTTCATATTGGGTTGGAAGATGTGAATGACCTCATCGTCGATCTAGAGCTTGGCCTCGAGCGTTATAACGAAGCCGTAAAAACACTCGCTAAGTAACCTTATAATCGAATGACAGTACCTACTTTGCTTTTAGCTTTTAGCTTGTTGCTTGGCACTGTCATTCGATGTTATTCATAATACTGAATTCTTCTGAGATTCTACGTCGAGCCTAGACTCAGTAAAGCCAACATCTATGCATAATTTTTCAGCATGGTTTTTAAGCATAATATCTATGCATAGTTTTGCTTTTTCTGCTTATTATAATGTCTCTCATTTTTGTACGTATTAGGGTCATAGTCTGGATAAGCCGCACTTCTCATCACAGTTGCAATCGTCGAGTAGATCTTCACCCATGCATTGCGGGTTTTCGTATCAAACTCATCCCCTAGCCCAGTTTTAAGAGCATAAATGAGCGCATTGCCAACGGGCGTGTAATCATCAATTTTTACACCATAACGGACATGTTTAATCGCGATCCCTTCGAGTACTGGCACGAGCGACTCTAAATCATCAAGCCCTTTCACGGCGACACCCAGCGTATTCATTAACTTACGTCCTTGAGAGGTCATGTCACTTTTAAATAGCCTCTTTAACGAGGGATCATACTCAAACAATTTACCGTAAAAAATTTCGGCGGCAGTATCTGCAATCGGCGCAACTTTCGAAAAGCTGTCTTGTATTAATTTTTTTTCAATAGCGGTAATAGACATATTTGATCCTAACATTTTGACGATGTTGAATTTAATAGTAGAACCTCTATTGCGACGTCTCCAATTTTTATTTGTTCACGTCATATTTAGGACAGTCAACGAGATGATCATTCACCATGCCCGTTGCTTGCATGAAGGCATAACAAATCATTTCACCAACAAACTTGAAGCCTCTTTTTTTCAAAAATTTGCTCATCTCTTTAGAGATAGGTGTAGAAGCAGGGACTTGATCCATCGATTCCCACTCATTGACTAAAGGTTCGCCTCCAACAAACTGCCACAAGGCATTGGACAGAGAACCAAATTCCTCTTGTAACGCTAGGGCCGCTCTTGCATTGCCATACACAGAGGCGATCTTTCCTTTATGTCTAACAATGTCATAATTCTCAATGATGTAAGGCGCATTCGTCTCATCCAATTGAGCTAACTTAGTGAGATCATAATCGAGGAACGCTGAACGATATCCCTCACGCTTACGCAAAATAGTGATCCAACTTAAACCTGCTTGTGCACCCTCAAGTGTGATGAATTCAAACAGAACCTGATCGTCATAAACTGGACGTCCCCACTCTGTATCATGGTACTCGCGCTCCAGTTCATTATTGATTGCCCACGCGCACGTTTTATCTTTCATTTCCTGCTCCTAATCTTTATGTTCGCCCTTAAATAGAACGCCTCTGAATGTTCAGAGGCGTGAGTCTAGTATGTTGACACAATATCTAGATCTTTATCCCTTGGCTGGAATTTTCAGCCCATGGAATATTCTATACAGGACAGGAACGACAATAAGTGTCAGTACTGTTGCGAAACCGAGACCAAACATAATCGTTACCGCCATTGGCTTAAAGAATATGTCTGGTAATAAAGGCACCATACCCAGTATCGTCGTTATAGCCGCCATACAGACAGGACGTACACGACTCAACGCGGCGTCTACTACCGCAACATATGGATCTTTACCTGACTGCATCTCTATCTCAATTTGATCAAGCAGTACGATACCGTTTTTCAACAGCATCCCTGACAAACTCAAGAAGCCCAATAACGCCATAAAGCCAAATGGTGTATTGAGAGCCAGAAGGCCAGTCGTAACCCCTATAATGGCCAATGGAACCGTCAACCAAACAATTAATGGCTCTTTCACTGAGTTAAACAAGAACACGGTGATCAAGAACATAAACAAGTAGCCAAGCGGCATAGTCGTAAATAGCGACTCTTGCGCGTCGCGAGAAGATTCGTACTCACCGCCCCACTCCAATGAATAACCTGGTGGCATTTCAATCGCTTCGATGGCTGGCATGAGTCGTTTCTGTAGAGTTGAAGCAGTTTCTTCGCCCAATAAATCTGGATCAGCAAATACCGTCAAAACACGTTTACGGTTTTTACGAACGATGATTGGGTCTTCCCATATGAGTTCATACCCAAGTGTGACTTGCTGAAGTGGAATGTATTCACTTAATACTGGGCTCCACATCTTCATCCCTTCGATATTACGAATATCTACCCGCTCATCTTCTGGAAGCCTCGCCACGATAGGCATAAGCGTCGTTCCGTCTCGGTAGACACCGACAGATTTACCAGAGAATGACATCGCTAAGAACTCATCGACATCAGACTTTGTGATGCCGTAACGTCTTGCTTGACCTTCATTGAATTGCGGCTCTAATACCTTAGTCCGCTCTCTCCAGTCGTGACGCACATTTGTGGCATTTGGATCCGCCAACATCACATCCGTGATTTGGGCTGCTAATCCTCTAAGCACTGTCGGATCAGAACCAATGACACGCGCTTCTATTTTCGCTCCGCCACCAGGGCCTAATTCAATTTGTTTTAGCTTATAATTGACCTCAGGAAACTTGTGTTCAACGTGCTCACGAAACTTCTCCATGAGGTCGTGTAAGGCTGCGTAATCATCCACACGAGTGGTTATTTCACCGTAGCCAGCGTAACTTTTCTCAGGAGCATAAGTCAGCATAAAACGCTGTAAGCCTTTACCCGCAGTCGTTGTTACGTGTGCAACGTTATCTTGTTCAGATATCCAAGATTCAAGCGCTTTTAGCTTCGTATTCGTTGCTCGAATATCGGTGCCTTCTGGCATCCAAATGTCGGCCTGGAACATCGGCGTTGTTGACGATGGGAAAAAGGACTGCTTTACGAAGGTAAAACCATAAAGGCTGACCACTAATCCAATAACAAGAACGATGACCGTCAGCCATGCTCTGTTCATACAAAACTCTAGGAAGTTTTTGTATGCAACAAATATGACACCATTGTACGGATTATTTTCCTCAGTCTGTTCTGTTGCTTCCTGCTCTTTAAAGAACATATTGGCAAAGAACGGCGTGAGTGAGATAGCAGTAAACCAACTCAGCATGAGCGAGATGAGTAGTACAGTAAATAGAGTGCCACAATATTCACCTGTCGCATCTTCAGAAAGACCGATGGGTGCAAACGCGGTAACGGCAATCACAGTCGCACCGAGTAACGGCCACTTAGTTTGGGTAACAATATCGGTTGCCGCTTGTGTCCTCGTCCTTCCCTTCTGTGTCCCTATTAATATGCCTTCGACGACGACAATGGCATTATCCACCAGCATCCCTAGGGCGATAACGAGCGCACCAAGTGAGATTCGTTGGAGGTCAATTTTAAAGTACTGCATGAAAATAAACGTACCAAGTACCGTCAACAGCAGTATTAAACCGATGAGTAATCCAGAGCGTAACCCCATGAAGAACAGTAGAACGATAATAACGATCGCAACGGCTTGCCCTAAGCTCACAACAAAGCCACTGACCGATTTATCCACTTCTTTGGGCTGGCTATAAATCTCAGAAATATTAATTCCGACGGGTTGCTGGAATTTTAATTCCGCTAAACGACGATCAAAGCGCTTCCCTACCTCAACTACGTTCACACCACTGGCAAATGACACCCCAACGTTGAGTGCGAGGTCGCCATTAAAACCAATAATATTACTTGGAACTTCCTGATACCCACGAATGACTTCAGCAACATCACGAAGGTAGATCAATCCGGATGCGCCGCTTTCATTTATGATCAAATCACCAAGCTGGTCGACGTTTTCAAACTCCCCTGTTGGGTGAATACGGATGTACTCGCTGCCAATACGAACCGCGCCAGCGTCTGAAACAACGTTTTGTGTTGAAAGTAAATTAAACACACTGGTTGGGGAAAGCCCTAAGCTACTTAAACGCTTCATCGATATTTCAATGAAAACCTGCTCTTGTTGCTGTCCTGAAACGGATATTTTGCTAACGCCATCGATCAATTCAAGCTCTCGCCTCAAGTAATCAACGTAATCGAGTAACTCTTTGTAGCCGTAACCTTCGCCCGTTACTGCCAGCAAAATCCCATATACGTCACCAAAGTCATCAATGACTTTCGGCTCTCCCACACCCGGTGAGAGCGAGCCTTTGGTATCATTAACCTTCCGACGTAATTCATCCCATATCTGTGGCAGATCATCAGGGCCGTAATTATTCTTCATCGTCACGGTTATCTGAGACAAACCACGGCTGGATATTGAATTCACCTCATCAACATAGGTGAGCTGCTGAATTGCTTTTTCAAGTGGATAAGTGACTTCTTCTTCCACTTGTTGCGGCGTGGCACCAGGGTAGTTAGTTACTACCATGGCATCTTTAATCGTAAAGGCTGGGTCTTCTAATCGTCCCAACCCAAAAAATGCCTGTATTCCGCCAATGAGGAATATCAGCGCTATCATCCAGCTTATTACTTTATTTTTTATAAAGTAGACT
>NZ_MCWZ01000036.1 GCF_002877365.1 Vibrio sp. 10N.261.55.A7 | reverse complement strand
TTGAAATCAGAACTGCTAGCAAGTCGTCTGCGTGACACACTGAATGCTTGGCTAACGACTGCCGGACAACCAGAAGCCAAATCGCTGACGGGTCTAGACATTGACCTCGCTGTCGCAAGCGGCGCGGCCTATTATGGCTGCGTTCGTCACGGCCAAGGTGTTCGTATTCGCGGAGGTATTGCTTCTAGTTACTACGTGGGAATTGAAAGTGCGATGCCAGCCATTCCAGGAATGGCACCACCATTAGAGGCATTGTGTATTGCCCCATTTGGTATGGAAGAAGGTTCTATCGCCAAAGTGCCAAGCCAAGAATTTGGTCTTGTGATTGGGCAACCCGTCCATTTCCAATTCTACGGTTCAACAACGCGCCGAGACGATGAAGCGGGGACACATCTGGATCACTGGGCACCAAGCGAGCTCGAAGAGTTGCCCGAAATTCAAGTCACATTACCTGTTTCTGAAGGCCGCCGTGAAGGTGAAGTCGTCCCTGTAAGCTTGGTATCACGCGTGACAGAACTTGGCACGCTTTACCTTGAAGCCATTGCCACCGACAATGGTCAAAAATGGCATGTCGAGTTCGATGTGCGAGAAGATTCGGCTTCAAGTGAGCTGACACAGTAAACATCATCGGCATCTAATTTAGATGCCGTTTTTTCATAATTAGGGTGTGCAAATGGCATCATCTCGATTTCTCGTTGGTATCGATCTTGGTACAACGAATACAGTTGTGGCGTATTGTGAAAATAGCGATCAACTAGAACAAGAATCAGTTTCACTGTTTGAAATTGACCAACTAGTAGGGCCTGGCGAAGTGGTTAGAAAGCCACTGCTTCCCTCTTTCCGTTACCATCCTGCGCAAGGGCAAGTTTCCCCTTCTGATGTCACTCTGCCTTGGCAAGACTCGCAAGTTAAAGGCGACATTGAACAGGTTATTATTGGCGAATGGGCAAGAGAGCTTGGCGCTAAAGTCGAAGGCAGACAAGTTGCAAGTGCAAAGAGCTGGTTGTCTCATCAGGCGGTAGACAGAGAATCGGACATTCTGCCTTGGGCAGGCGCTGCGGATGTAGAAAAAGTATCCCCGCTTGTCGCAAGTGCCAGTTATCTCAATCACATTCGTCTTGCATGGAATCATCGCAATCCTAGCAACCCTCTAGAAAATCAGGATGTGGTCGTCACCGTACCGGCATCCTTTGACGAAACGGCTCGAAAACTCACCATCGAAGCCGCTAAACTGGCGGGCTTACCAAAAATCATCTTGCTTGAGGAGCCACAAGCGGTTTGCTATGACTGGCACTCTCGTCACAAAGACAGCGCTGACACGGAATTAGCTCAGCTACCGCTTATCTTGGTGTGTGATGTCGGTGGCGGTACCACCGACCTTAGCCTTATCGAAGCCAAGATCGACGACAACAATCCATTGGCGCTGAATCGAATCGGGGTTGGCGATCATCTTATGCTTGGCGGGGACAATCTCGACTTGGCCTTAGCGCACCTTGCAGAACAGCGATTTAATCAATCCAAAAAATTGAATGCTGCCGCCTTAACCAAGTTAATCCAACAGACTCGTCGTGCCAAAGAGCAGTTGCTTTCAAACAACGCGCCTGAAGAGATGAAGATCACCATGCTAGGCAGTGGTTCTCGACTGTTAGGTGGCACTAAAAGTGTGAATTTGACCAAACAAGAAGTCCACCAAATTGCTCTGGACGGCTTCTTTCCTTTGAGTGATTTTGGTCAGATACCAGATAAACGTCGAGCTGCGATGGTCGAGTTTGGGTTGCCTTATGTTTCCGACCCTGCTGTCAGCAAGCACTTGGCTCAGTTTCTACAGCAACATCAGAAAGTCTCTCGCTCGGCTCTTTCTCAAAACAGTCAGACTGAAATTGATGGATCAGTGCCAGCAATTCCAGTCGCTTTGCTGTTAAATGGTGGCGTGTTTAACAGTGAGCTTGTGACTTCGCGTATGACCTCACTACTTGAGCAGTGGCGTAACGGACCTATCACTTTGCTGGATAACCCGCATCCCGATCTATCTGTTGCGCTAGGCGCGGTCGCGTTTGCCAAAGCTCGTCGAGGTGCACTACTTAAGATTGGCGGAGGGTCGGCTCGCTCTTACTTTTTGCATCTAGAACAGAAAAACAAGAAAAGCCAAGCACTGTGCCTGCTCGCAAAAGGGACAGAGGAAGGCCAAGAAATTCGCTTAAGTGGGCGTAAATTTTCCCTAACGCTTGGGGAGCCTGTTCGCTTTAATCTGCTGACATCGACCCACGATAGGCTAGCCAACAATGTTGAAGCGCAAAATGGTTTGCTCGTCGACATTGACCCAGACTTATACTCACCACTGCCACCTTACATTACAACACTGGAAGGTGAGCCGGATGCATCTCTCCATGAAAACCAAAAAGAGCGCGTAGAAGTTCAGCTTGCTTGCCAACTTACGGAAGTCGGCACGCTTCAACTCGAATGCGTGGCTGCTGAGAGCAACAAACGATGGAACCTTGAGTTTGAGGTTCGCAACCAATCCACTGACGATCACGAAGAAAACAAGAGCGACCCTAAGCTCATCGAAGCAAAAGCGCTCATTTCTCGACTCTATAGTGGCAACAAGAAAAACGCCGATTCCAAAGAGATCAAAACACTCACCAAGAATCTAGAGAAATCTCTTGGTAAGCGTGAACTCTGGGACTTCTCTACACTTCGTCAATTATTCGATAGTTTTGCCTTGGGCAAAAAGCGCAGAAGGCGCTCAGAATCTCATGAGAAGAATTGGCTAAGACTCGCGGGCTACACAATGAGGCCAGGGTTTGGTGATGCGACTGACTCTTGGCGTATCGATCAGCTATGGCCGCTCTATCAGCAAAACATTCAGTTTAAGAACCACCAGGGTTGGACGGATTGGTGGGTCTTTTGGCGTCGTATTGCGGGCGGTCTTAACCAAGAACAACAAGAGACATTGTTGGCAGACATTGCCAAATACCTACACCCAGGTGCCATGAAAAACCCGAAAACAGCGCAGCTTGCCCAAGACAATGGATACGAGTCTATGGTTCGCTTGGCTGCATCATTAGAGCACCTTGAGGTTGAAGATAAGGTCCTGCTGACTAACTGGTTTATGAGCAAGGCCATCAACCATGGACAGTTTGAACAGGCGCATTGGTGGGCAGTTGGCCGACTTGCTTCGAGAACCCCACTCTATGGCAGCCAACATACGGTTATTCCACGAGAGCAAGCCGAACAATGGCTGCCAACGCTCTTGCAGCAGGACTGGCAAAAGGAGCCTATGATTGCGTTTGCATCCGTGATGATCTGTCGTAAGACTGGTGATCGTCAGTTTGATATCTCTGATGATTTCAGAGCAGACGTATTGGCCAAACTCAGTAAGAGTAAGGTACCCGAATCTTGGGTTAATCTAGTGAACGAGGTAGCTGAACTCACTGAAAACGAAACGAAGCGAGTGTTCGGCGATGCACTCCCAAGTGGCTTAAGATTGCTTAACTAACCCGCTTATAGTGACTAAAAACACAGCCACTTGGTCAGCATAACGACAATAATGAAACAGCCGCTAGGTTCTTACAGAAAGCGGCTGTTTTTATTTTCAAGAAACACTCCACTTTCTCCAAGAGAGTATGCTAGTATTCGTCTCGGCCTGATATCAGACCTATTTATATGAATGAAGTGTTATGTATTTGAAAATCCTCGAACGCCAGCTTACCAGCTTGTTCATGGAGTCTTTCCTGCCATATATCGCAACAACACATAAATAATTCTTTTGGCTACAACTGCATTTATGCGAATTATTTTGAAAATTAAGGAGACATCATGTCTAAAGCAACTGGTACAGTAAAATGG
>NZ_MCWZ01000035.1 GCF_002877365.1 Vibrio sp. 10N.261.55.A7 | reverse complement strand
ATCGCCAGGCTTTAAATTTATTTTCACTTTTAAAAAGTGAAGACAAAAGAGGTACTGTTATTTGCTATGCAAATAACAAACGTCATCAGTGCACTAATCTGATGATGAAGATTTACGGAGAGATGGCTGAGTGGTCGAAAGCACCGGTCTTGAAAACCGGCAAGGGTTTGTAGCCCTTCTAGGGTTCAAATCCCTATCTCTCCGCCACATTAGAAAGCCCAAGTCGAAAGACTTGGGCTTTTTCTATTTCAGTGTTCCAAATATGTCGCTTACTGACATTATTGAAAAATCCAAACATCTCAATCCATACTCCGTACTGATTGCAGTGGTTGATTACCAACCACACGCTCTTGCAAGTAGCGAAATACGAGCGGGTGTATCTGAATATTTATTAAAACCTTAGCAGCCGACATAACTTGATGAGCTATTTTCGACGATTCGTAGCCCTTCTCCAGACATCATTAGCCAGCCAATGATCCCTTGATGAGATCACACTTGAACTGAAAACTTTGATTGGAGAAGTAAGTCATGGCTAATGAGTCGATACATCTGCACGTGTGAGGAAACAGATGCATGACCAACTGCAACACCTTCAATCTCTACAACGTCAGAAGTTGTCAATGACTTAGGCTGAACATCGTCGAATTCAGAAGTACGTATTAGAACAAAATATTAAGGTGGAATCTTTTTGATAGTGGGTTGGAGAAGCGTCGTAAGGCAGTCATGAAAAAATCAGGCGTTGAATGATGAGATGGGTGCGCAGCGCAATGTACTCAAGCGAACCCATCTAGCAAGATAACTCTATTCACAATTTACAACATTCGCTTGCTTATCCGAGTAGGAACTCACTAGCACGATTAGATTTTAATCTAGGCGTTTTTTATAGAGTTAGTGTATAGAGAATGTTCGGGTGAGAGTATGCCGCGAGAGTAGAAAACAGGGTTATACAGCCTATGAACCGGTCTGAGACTAATGGGCTGCAGTAGGAGATGAAGAGTTGTTATTCTAGTGAGTAAAGCTTCGGATCGTTGTCTTGTGTCAGCTGAGTTAAGATGCTTTGCTGCATGTCCAACAAGCTGTTATTGCGTTCGTTTTGGGCCTTACACAGCTCTATCAAACGGTGTAAGTCGTTCCAATCTGACTCCAATGGACGAGCTAGCTTATTCGGTAAAGCCGCAACCAGTTTCGCCACGCCACTCGAATCCGCCGAAACGCCGATTTGAATCAGCAGCTGTAAACGATTCTTGGCTCGAGCCTCTAGGTACCCAAGGAAGCTTTTATGGTTACCTGAGATCTGGGAGAGCTTTTCTGTTTCACGCTTAGTCAATAGCTTGTGCTGAATGGTCATCAATTCAAGTAGACTTCGATAATCGTTCAAATCGGCCTTGAGCTCGACAATAAATTGGTTAATCGCGGTCGAACGTTCGATGTTGATTCTAGTCACACTCATAGTCGATGTTCTCAGTCGCGTTGGTAGGTAGATTTAATCGCACTGGCGAGTTCATCCAGATCGATAGAATAATAACCCTGAGTCAGCTGCGCGCGGATTTCATTAACGCGAGCAAGGTCAACTTCTGGAAGCTGATGCAGCTCTTGTTGTAGTGACTCTAGAGAGCACGCTTTCTGTTCAAGCGTGATTTCATTGATTTGTGCATTACTCTGCTTTTGATCTCTTACCCTGCTGTCAGTTTGAGTGACAGGCTTTATCGTTTGGTTGAAAACCGTAGGGTTGTTACCGTTGTTGTCAATATTAACCATCGTACACCTCTTTAAATTTTAAGGCTGATACCTTTCTAAACGACCACTATTCACATCGCCTTAAAATAAAGTCTGCACTTTTTCACACTTTATGATCACTGCGCGAATGGCTTTTCTGATCTGGTGTATCTGACTAGAATCTGTTCTTCGTAATATTCATTTTCAAGTGCCGCACCTGATATAAATGCAGAGAACGAGTCGCCAATGGATTCGATCACTAGCCTATCTCCTGTTTATATAGGGGTTACTCGCGCGATGTGGGTGAAAGTCGCAGTCCAATTACGCCATCGGGATTTGAGATAAAATCGTGGTTAACCAGTAACCAGTAACCAGTACCAAGTTGTCATGTCGAGTCTGAGGTCGTCACTTTCCCCTTTTACCAATCAGGCTGCAGTGATGATTTCTACTGAATCAACAATCCGGAATCAAGCTCACACTGAGCCAACAATGGTTGAGGGTGAATTTAAGAAGGACACCCCTGTGGTCGCTTTGTTTATGCAACAGGGAGAGTAAGGTCTAAGCGCTACTCGCGCATTTAGCCAAACCTTTATTGAGTGTCAATCCTAAGGAGTCTTCAGTATGAGCTTGATGAAAATAGGCTTTTCGGGTGTACAAGTGAGTGAAATCGAGATGAACGTTATGTCTCAAAACGTCAATAATATCAACACAGTAGGTTACAGCCGTCATCAAGCGGTGTTCGGTGTGGACATGAACACCGCGGGCAATGGTGTGAAGGTGACTAGCCTTCATCGCATCGCTGATGAGTACCGAATCAATCAGTTGTATCGTGCTAGCTCGATGTTGGGTCAAACATTAACGTCGTACCGACAGCTTCAACGTTTAGAGACATTGCTTTCCGCAGATTCCATGAATCTAGACCAAGGCTTTAATAAATTCTTCTCATCACTTATTAGTGGCGACAGTGCGTCTCCGGGGAGCTTGGTGAATCGCCTGCAGATGATCAGTGAAGCGGAAGCGCTGGCTAATCGTATGAATCAGCTTAGCAGTTCGGTTGACGGTCAGTTCTCTGATTTGAATCAACAACGTATGACCACAGTGGCTCACTGCAATAGCTTGCTAGACAACATCAGCAAGCTCAATGAAAAGATTCGTAAGGGTGAAGTGAGTGGCGAGAACACGGCTTCACTTCGCGATGTATTGATTAATGAGCTCTCGAAAGTGGTCGAAGTACGCATCACCGACCTAGGCGATGGCACACTAGAACTTGCGTTGCCAAATGGAGAGCCCCTCATCAATGGCAATCAAACCGAACAGTTTGTTGTATTAGCCGATCTAAATTATCCACAGAACCAGATATTGTTACTGAGTTTTAACGGTCAAAACTTTCGTGTCAACTCTCAGATTGGCGGTAGGCTGGGTGCGTACGAGCGAGACGTTTTGGTCCCCTTTCAAGAAAGTATTAATGACATCGTTTTAGAATTTGCAACGGCTTTTAATGACCAACTTGGACAAGGTTTCGATCAGAATGGTATTGCCGGTAAACCGTTGTTTGTCTTTGACCCTGCTAATCCTGCAGCCTCTATGTCCATTGACCCTGATTTTAAACCGGAAGCTCTCGCTTTGTCTGGTGACGGTGCACTCGGTGATAACGGAAATTTGCTCAAATTTGATATTGCCCACTTAGGTTTACAGACATTTGGCGGGACTTATACCTCAATGCTGGGTGATATTGCGATGGAAACTCGTCAGGCCGAATCAGATCATGCCGCTGCGAGCGACATTTATGTTCAAGCGACCATAGAGAAATTGGGTACCAGTGGCGTCAACCTTGATGAAGAAGCGGTGAGTCTGATGAAATATCAGGAGGCGCATCAAGTCAATTTACAAGTGATCAATACTGCCAACAAAACCTTTGCTGCGGTCATGCAACTGTTTTAATTAAGGATTTATCAGGTGAGTAAGTACTAATTAATACAGCTAAATGATGTCGTCGAGCTTGAATAACAACTCGAAAGGGATCAACAAATTAATGCGCAGATGGCGACAGGTAAGCGAATCTAAATGTCATCTGCTGATCCAATGGCCTCACAATTTGTGTTATGAGTCTTGGTTGTCAGCAAGCGTCATTAAGCCAATCTCAAAACAATACTTGCCCCATCGGATAGTCTACTTAAAAACCAAGAAACCTACCTAACGTAATGGAAATGGAACCGGTGTGTTACATCACGCTACGTGACTTGATGTTGTGGGCAGAGAACGACAGTAATGGCCCTGATGAGCGCGGCAAGTAACTGTTTACAGGTAACGATGTGAATACTAAGGCATCGGAAAAAGATGCATATGAACATGGCAAGAACACGGATGGAAAATGGCTTCATGTACAAGATTGATGATGTGCAGTTCACCAAGTTGGTTCTTCAATAATTATGGAAATGAGATTATGTTAGAAGTTCAAGAAAGCTCGCAGCACGACGACTATTTAGAAGATCAGTCAGCCTCCTCTATTATTGATGAAGGGGCAATGCTGCGTCAGCACCTTAAATTGGTAAAGCGGATTGTTAATCAGTTGCGTCCTCATGCTTCGGCCACGGTTGGGCTTGACGATATGGAACAGCTAGGGCTGCTGGGTTTACTTGAAGCAGCTCGAAGTTATGGTGAGATGGATGACAACTTCCCTTATTTCGCTTCAAGACGCGTTCGCGGGGCAATTTTAGATGAACTTCGACGTCGTGATTGGCGGCCAAGGCAGCTTAGACAGCAAGTTCATGACCTCACCGATAATATTAAATTGTTAACCAAGAAATTGTCGCGTCAGCCCACTGAGCAAGAGATCTTATATGAGCTCAACCTAACGTCTAATGAATACCATCGCTTGCTGTATGTCAGTCAAGCCGAAGAACTGCAGAGTCTTGAGCAGCTATTTGAACAAGGTGGTGAGCCGTATCACTCAGAACCTAATGATGGCTCCGTTCAAAGTGTCATTGATCAAAATTTACTGAAATACGCCTTAGGTCGATTACCTGAACGTGAACAGCTTATTTTGAGTTTGTACTACTTAAAAGAGTTGAGTTTGAAAGAGATAGCAATGGTGGTTGGTTTAACCGAAGCCAGAATTTGCCAGTTGCATAAAACAAGCATTAATTCATCTTCAGACGATGATTAAGCATTAATTTTAAAGGAGCAATCATGCAGTGTGATACCAAGCAACCCTAAAAATATGGGAAATAGCTTGGCCATCAATGTTTTGCTCAATGGCGTGATGCCAACAATGGTTGGTGTTGGGTATAAATAGCAGTAAGAAACCACCATTTCTCAAACGTACAGCTAGTCGAAAATGTGGAATCCAAAAATGCAGAGACAATTAAAAAGCCTCTCTTCTAATGACTAGAAGAGAGGCTTTTTACGCTTTTAACGTCGGCTGATAAAAACTATCGATTGCTGACTTTGTCTCTCAGCGTTTGTTTATCTTGATCTGATAGGAACGCCAGTTCTAGGCCATTAAGTTGCGCCTGTTTAATTTGTGCTTGGCTAAGACCTGCTTGTGGGGCAGCAACTTCGTACTCGTATGGTAGCTCGATGCCTTCAACCGCAGGGTCATCAGTATTCAGACACGCTAAGACACCGTGATCTAAAAACTGTTTAATAGGGTGGTTTTCTAGCGACTCAACCGTACTGGTTTGGAAGTTAGAGGTTAGACAAGACTCGATGCCGATGCGATTCTCTGCAAGGTAGTCCATTAACTTAGGGTCGTGAATCGCCTTCACACCGTGACCGATACGCGTAGCTCCCAAATCTTGGATAGCTTGCCACATGCTTTCTGCGCCAGCGGCTTCCCCTGCGTGAACGGTCACATTCAAACCAGCGTCTCGCACTTGTTTAAAGTGAGTAACAAAGCGGTCACCAGGTTGCCCCAGTTCATCACCGGCCAAATCAACCGCTACAATGTGGTCTTTTTGAGTAAGAATAGCGTCCAGCTCTTGCTGACAAGCATCAGTACCAAAGGTGCGGCTCATGATACCAATCAGGTTTGCTTGCACACCGAAGTCTCGCACACCGGCTTTCACGCCATCAACAACCGCTTCTACCACTCCTGCAACAGGGAGTTTGTGTTTCATTGCCATGTAGTAAGGTGAGAAACGCAGCTCAGCGTAGTCGATCTGTGCGTTAAGAACGTCTTCAACGTTTTCGTAAGCAACGCGACGACATGCGTCAAGATCCCCAAGAACCGCGACGCCCCAATCAAGCTTTGAAAGGAAAGCGACTAATGATGGCTCGGCTTCAACAATTTGAACATGGGGAGTTAAGCCCTTCACATCGTATGCGGGTAGTGAAATACCAAACTTTTGTCCAAGATCCAAAATGGTTTGCGTGCGGATGTTACCGTCAAGGTGACGATGCAGATCAGTTAAAGGGATGTTTTTAGAAATCATTGTCGTCATTCCATTTAATTAAGGTGGCGGCCATTGTGTCAACAAATAGTAAGTATAAAAACCATTCACGGTACTGTCAGTAGTGAAAGTGCTCAAAAATCATTAATTAAGCCGAATGTGGTTTGATGTTAACTAAATGTGTTGGCCAATCTTCGTATGGAACTGGGCGGCTGTAAAGGAAGCCTTGTCCATGAGGGCAGTGCAGAGTGTTCAGCATTTGAACCTGTTCAATGGTCTCAATACCTTCCGCAACAATGTCGACTTTCATACCTTTGGTCATATTGATGATGGCGGAAACGATTGAACTATCCAGTGTGTCTTGCTCCATTTGATCGACAAAGGTTCTATCGATTTTAATGCAGTCAAATGGAAGCTCATGCAAGTAGGCGAGTGAGCTATAGCCGGTACCGAAATCATCGATAGCGATGCTGCAGCCAAGGTCTTGGATTGCTTGCATGTTGTCGAGCACAATTTTATCACTGCTCACGATATGTGATTCGGTGATCTCTAACGTCAATTTATCCGTCTGAATACCGGATTCGTTGATGATGTCCGTTAAGCTGTTAATAAACTCAGGGTGCGAGAGTTGGTGTGGTGACACGTTGACATGAATATGGAATTCTTTGCCCCACTTCCCTTCTTCCTCTCCTTTCTTAACCGCCATACAGGCTTGTCGTAGGATTTGTTCCCCTATTTCTCCAATGAACCCATATTCTTCAGCAATAGGGATGAAATCGAGAGCTGAAATGAGCCCTTCTTGTGGTGAAATCCAGCGAGCAAGCGCCTCTGCGCCAATAACATCGCCACTATTGAGGTCAATAATCGGTTGATAGAATGCGACAAATTCATTGTTCTCAATGGCCGTTTGAATCTTGGCCATCATAGCGGTTCGGTTTCTAGAAATGTCCGCCATTTCAGGAAGATAAAAGCTGATGTTGGAAATTTCATGCTTAGCATTACTCAATGCAATACTGCCGTTACGTAGCCATTTCCCCATCGAAATCTGCTGCGCGCTATCTGAAACGATACCAATTGAAGCCGTGATAATGATGCTCTGATCGCCCATAACAAAGGGTGAAACGAACAGCTGGTGAATGCGATTAGCGTACAACTTGAGCTCATCTTGGCTGAGTTTATTTGGCAGATAGATAGCAAACTCATCCCCGCCAATACGCGCAATATAGGCATCGCTGTTAAAGAGGTGCTTGATACGGTTGGCGATTTCTTTAAGTAAACTGTCGGCTTGGTTGTGCCCGAGGCTGTCGTTCATGTTTCTAAATTGATTGATTCCCACCATCAGTAAGCTGCCGTTAAGGATGGGCATTTTATCGCCTTTTTCAATCAGCCCTTCTCGGCTATAAAGCTTGGTGAGCGAGTCGTAGAGCAGCTGTGTTCGAAGCGCATTAAAAGAGGCTTTAAGGTTGTTGGTCATTTCGTTGAAGGCATTGACCAGTAAGCTAATTTCGTAGATGTGCCCTGACTTAGGCATTTTGCTGTTCCAATTGCCTACGGCTAAATCTTGCGCCGCCTGAGCGGTGGCTGTGATAGGTCGAGTCACACGATTAAAGGCGAGTAAACCAAGGGCGATACCAAGGATGCTGACCACAATACCGACACTCCAACTCAAACGTTGATTGTTTGGAAGGGCACCGAGCAAGTCAGGCTCTGAAATGGACACCCCCACATACCACTCTAGGCCGTACTGGTCTGTATACGGGGTGACCTGGCTAAAGAAACGTTCTCCTGAGACGAAGGTGTCAAACTTATACAAACGAGACTGAGTCGGGAATGCGAGCGGGCGAATGTATTCAGCCATTGACTGAATAATTGGGTTGGCACTCTCTATGGCCAGTAAACGCTCGCCTTTCTCTGTAATGGATGTTCCCCAAGAGATCACACTTTTACGGCTGGAGTGCGTGACTAGCTGCTGCTCGTTATCAAAGATATAGATCGTCGCGTTGGTGCGTTGTTTGAGCTCTTCAAGAAATTCATTAAAGGTATTGAGCTTTATGTCGGTGGCGATGACGCCGATAAATTGCTTGTTTTCAAACACGGGAGCGAGTGCTGAAATCGTGATGGCTTGTCGCTCATCGGCATCGGTGTAGATTGGTGACCAAATCGGTTTCAGGCTGCTAGACACAGGGGTGTACCAAGGGCGCACTGTGGGATCGTATTTGTCAATCACCGCACGTGTTTGTTCATTGATTTTATCGCCTTGATAGATGATCAGTTTGTTGTCAGAGCGTTGGTCTTGAAGCATTAAAGTGTAGTTGTTATCTGTTTCTCTTCGATAACCCACATACTCCTTATTTTCACTACCGAAGCCAATCACTCCAAGATGAGATATTGGATTATAGAGGGCGTTAAAACTACTGAAGAGATATTGCTCAATAGACTCTAAATTGCCTTCTTTATATAGGTGGTGATGACCAATGTTGTGGCTAATGGATAAACTGGCTTGAAAGGGCTCGTCTAAGTAATGCTCGAGCTTTTGAACGACGTTAGTGGTCAGTGATGTTAGGTGGGTATCACTGACTTCACTGACCATCTCTTCATAGCTGTATTTTTGTATCGCGATGATGCTGCTCATCGTGATTAAGAAGATTAATATAAAGGGTACGACAACCGCTGATCTTAACGTTATTTGAGTCATTTACATCCATGAATAGTCTCGTATGCGCAAGCAGAACGGTGCTTGTATCTGGGGTAGCCCTTAATGAGAAAAGCAATCCCAAGTTGAGTTGCGGCCTTACATGACAGCAACTCAACAACGCATTCAATGTCCAATATTCAATTAGTATAGCTCTTTTAGTTTTCGCGTCAGTGTATTTCTTCCCCAACCTAAGACTTTAGCCGCATCTTGCTTGTGGCCATTGGTATGATTTAGGGCGGCTTCTAGCAAGATGCGTTCAAATTCAGGCTGTGCAAAGGTCAGCAGTTCGGTTTCTCCTGAAGAAAGGGCTCTCTTTGCCCAATAAGCCAGAAGTGCTTGCCAATTTTCCCCTTCACTCATTGCAGTGGTGGGTTTTTCATCGAGAAGTTCTGCAGGTAAATCAGAGGGTAAGATCTCGTTTCCACTTGCCATGACAGTTAGCCAGCGGCAGATGTTTTCTAACTGGCGGACGTTTCCTGGCCATTCCAGATTATTAAGCACTTCTACGGTTTCAGTGCTCAATGTCTTTATGTCGACTTTCAGCTCTTCCGCAGCCAAGCCTAAGAAATGCAAAGTCAGCTTTTCGATGTCTTGCTTGCGTTCTCTTAGTGCTGGTATTTGTATACGAATGACATTTAACCGGTGGAACAAATCCTCTCGGAAGTCACCTTGATTGACTAAGTTTTCTAGATTCTGGTGCGTCGCGGCGACAATTCGAACATCCACTTGAATGGCTGAATGTCCACCGACCCGATAAAACTGACCATCGGATAGTACACGTAGCAGTCGAGTTTGAATGTCGAGAGGCATGTCACCGATTTCATCAAGAAATAGTGTGCCACCGTTGGCCTGCTCAAACCGTCCTTGCCTGACACTGTTGGCTCCGGTAAATGCGCCCTTTTCATGGCCAAACAGTTCAGACTCAATCAAGTCTTTTGGAATGGCCGCCATGTTCAGGGCAATGAATGGTTTTTTAGCGCGTGGGCTATGGCGATGAAGTGCATGAGCCACTAATTCTTTACCGGTTCCGGATTCACCATTGATTAAAACGGAGATTGAAGAACGCGACAGTCGACCAATCGCCCGGAAAACCTCTTGCATTGCCGGGGCTTCACCGATGATTTCCGGGGTTTCATCGACGCTTGGGTCTTCGGTTATTTGTGCTTTACGCTGTTCTTGGTTATGTGTGATTGCGCGTTCAACAAGCGTGAGGGTTTCATCGACATCAAAGGGTTTCGGCAGGTACTCAAATGCTCCTTTCTGGTAGGCATTCACGGCGGCATCGAGGTCCGAGTGTGCGGTCATAATGATGACTGGTAACTCAGGGGAGCGAGCATGGATCTGCTCTAGCAATTGAATGCCGTCGATGCCTGGCATACGAATATCAGAGACTAAGACATCGGGTGTTTCTCGCTCTAAGGCGAGTAGCACACTCTCAGCGTCTGCAAACGTTTCGCATTTAATATTGGCAGAGGAGAGTGTCTTCTCCATAACCCAGCGAATGGAGCTATCGTCATCGACAACCCAAACGTATCCTTTACTCATAGTGCTCATTCCTTACGGCAACAGCGTTGCGGCGATAATATTGCTAGCGATAATTTTAAAGTGGTAAATAAATGGTAAATGTTGTTTTACCTGGCCAGCTTTCAACGTCGATTTTGCCGTTGTGCTGATCGATTAAGTTTTGTGAAATAGAAAGCCCTAGCCCTGTACCACCCTCACGGCCTGTGATCATTGGGTAAAACAAGGTGTCGAGTAACTCAGCAGAGATACCAGGGCCGTTATCTATGATCTCTATTCGTGCACTGAGTTTGTGCCTTTGGCCATGGATGTTGGCTTGATGCACCGTTCTGGTGCGAATAGTGATGGTCGGTTGTTCATGTTGGTGCTCAGTCAGGATTTGAGCGGCATTACTGATGATATTAAGCAGCGCTTGTTCTATTTGATCGGCATCGACCAAGATGTCGGGCAGGCTAGGATCATAGTCTCGTTCTATGGCAATCGTATGCTGTGATTCAAGTTCCACCAGTTGACGAGCTTTCTCAATAATAGAGTGAAGGTTTTCAGCTTGTTTTTTACCTGGCTTTTGAGGCCCTAGCAGTCGGTCGACTAATGCGCGCAGTCGGTCTGCTTGTTCGATAATGATTTGTGTGTATTCGGTTAAGCTAGGCTCGGGAAGCATTCGTTCTAGCAATTGTGCCGCACCGCGCAACCCACCGAGAGGGTTCTTGATTTCATGTGCTAGACCTCGAACCAGTAACTTAGCAGCTTGCTGTTGCGCATGTTGGTTGAGTTCTTGAGATAAGCGGCGCTGTTGGCCAATTTTTCTCATCTCAACCAACAACATCAGTTCTTTGTTCCAAGATAAAGGGCTGACTGTCACCTCAAGCATCAGTGGCTTTCCATCCACCACAAAGGTCACGTCACTGTCGGTGATGCTCTGGCCACTTTGTAGCGGTTGGGAGAGCAACGCCAAGTCCATGGATGCGTGTTGGATAAGATTTGATAGCGGTTGATCGATGATGCGCTTAGCGCTTTGAGTAAACAATTGCTCTGCAGAAGGGTTAGCGTATCTCACCATAAGAGATTCATCTAACATTAATGTCGCGGTGACAACATTGTTAAGTATCGCATTGCTCAATTCTGCGCTCACAGCTTCATCCTTATATATCCTGAAAAACTCATCGCACCAATATGGTGCAGTATGATTTCAGTATGGCGCATAGTCGCTGTTAGAGAAAGTAGAATGAGGGCTAAGTCATCGGTTTCATGCCCGTTTTACGTTACTTAATCGAAGATCGATGTAAATGCACCGTTATAGTACTGGATGATGCAATAAGCTTGCCGTCTCTAAAGGCTTGAATTGAAAAAGTATGTGTCCCTCTATCTATATCTTTTAACTGCCATTTACCCGTGTTATTTGGCGCGTCGTAAGGAGAGTCATCTAGAATGAGCTGAAGTTGTTCACCGACTTTAAGTTTACGATTTTTCTGCGCGGTGATATTAATTCGTCCCTGATTGCTGCGAATGGTTTGTTCATTTTGTGGAGACTCAAACGCCAACGAAAGCGGTTCTGATTGCTTTGGTTGATCGGGTTGCTTTTGTGAGCTTTCTGGCTTGGCTTGCTGAGCGGTGGTTGGCAGATCTTCGAATGTGGGCGGTGGTGTGGTCGACTCTAATGTCGGTAGAGTTAAGGCTTTAGCAGCATTGGTTTCGGGGAAATCACTAAAATGAATGACACCTTGTTCATCTTCCCATGTGTAGACGGTTTGAGCTGTCGCAAGCCATGGGGCGAGTAGGGTTAGAACAAAAATAGAGTAGAGCTTAGTCACTTCAAATTCCTTCTTAATAATCAACTTGTTGAGTATTTTAAAGGCACGATAAAAGAGGCTATATACAAAAAAGGCTCACCTGCGAGGTGAGCCTAATAAAATACTAACTTCAATGACACAAATTACATTGTGAGTTGAGGTTATACAGAGTAGTAAAGTTCAAACTCAAGTGGGTGAGTTGTCATGTTTACGCGCTCTACGTCTTGAGACTTAAGAGCAATGTATGAATCGATGAAGTCATCAGAGTATACGCCGCCTGCTGTTAAGAACTCGCGATCTTCATCAAGTGCTTTCAGTGCCACTTCTAGAGATTCTGCAACCGTTGGGATTTCTGCTGCTTCTTCTGCTGGTAGGTCGTATAGATCTTTGTCCATCGCTTCGCCAGGGTGGATCTTGTTCTTAATTCCGTCAAGACCAGCCATTAGCATTGCTGAGTAACATAGGTATGGGTTCGCCGCTGGGTCACCAAAACGTAGCTCGATACGACGTGCTTTAGGGCTTGGTACCACTGGGATACGGATAGAAGCCGAACGGTTACGTGCAGAGTATGCAAGCATTACTGGCGCTTCGAAGCCTGGTACAAGACGCTTGTACGAGTTTGTTGATGGGTTAGCAAACGCGTTGATTGCACGAGCGTGCTTAATCACACCACCGATGTAGTAGATAGCCATTTCAGATAGGCCGCCGTACTTATCACCAGCGAATAGGTTAACACCATCTTTCGCTAGAGATTGGTGAACGTGCATACCAGAACCGTTATCACCAACAAGTGGCTTAGGCATGAATGTCGCTGTCTTACCAAATGCGTGAGCAACGTTGTGTACAACGTACTTGTAGATTTGAGTTTCATCCGCTTTTGTTGTTAGTGTGTTGAAGCGAGTTGCGATTTCGTTTTGACCCGCAGTTGCCACTTCATGGTGGTGAGCTTCAACAACAAGACCCATTTCTTCCATGATTAGACACATAGCAGAACGAATATCTTGAGATGAATCAACAGGAGCTACTGGGAAGTAACCACCTTTAACGCCTGGACGGTGACCTTTGTTACCGCCTTCAATTTCAGAACCTGTGTTCCAAGCTGCTTCGATATCGTCAATCTTAAAGAAAGAACCTGACATATCAGTGTTGAATTTAACGTCGTCAAATAGGAAGAATTCTGGTTCAGGACCGATTAGAACGGTGTCTGCGATACCAGTTGAACGCATGTACTCTTCAGAGCGCTTAGCGATTGAACGTGGGTCACGGTCGTAGCCTTGCATTGTTGCAGGCTCTAAAATATCACAACGGATATTTAGCGTTGAATCTTCTGTGAACGGGTCAAGAACAGCGGATGATGCGTCTGGCATCATGACCATGTCTGATTCGTTGATGCCTTTCCAGCCAGCAACTGAAGAACCATCGAACATCTTACCTTCTTCGAAGAAGTCTGCGTCAACTTGGTGAGATGGTAGAGAGATATGCTGCTCTTTACCTTTTGTATCGGTAAAACGTAGGTCAACAAACTTAACTTCGTTTTCTTGGATCAGCGATAGAACGTTTTCTACTGACATCTTGGATAACCTCCAGTGTAATTAAAGCGGTAATGGCTCGATTATGTGCTTAACTTATATAAGCATGAAATCCAGCATTGATTAATTTCATTTCAATCGTATTAATCGATGCTGATATCCATATAGCTATTATCGTGCCAAAAAAATTAATCCATTAATTTCAATGCATTATGTAAATACTGTTGTGGTTTATCATACCTTTTGCACCAATATGATCCGTGATTGCACTTAAATGGTGCGATTTAGTTGTTGGTGCACCAATATGAATCAAACAGCAGTCGTTATTCAGCCAATATTTGCTTGAGATGTCAATCCTAATCCCCTGTACCTGATTTGAATTTGTTCCAAATCAACTCATCACCTAACATTACAAAAGAGGAATTCGCTGTGATAGATCACATATTTCTGGGATTTTCCCCAGAATCTGGTACATTACGGACGTTTTTTTAATCAAATAAAGCAATGCTCATTAAATATACGATTTAAGAGGGTTGTTTCTTTTATAAGTGAATCAGAATCCATGGCTACTCCACAGATTGATAAGTTAAGAAATATCGCGATCATCGCGCACGTTGACCACGGCAAAACTACGCTGGTTGATAAATTGCTACAGCAGTCGGGTACGCTTGAGTCTCGCGGTGAAGCTGAAGAGCGAGTCATGGACTCGAACGACATCGAAAAAGAGCGTGGCATTACCATTCTTGCTAAGAACACAGCGATTAACTGGAATGACTACCGTATCAACATTGTAGATACTCCTGGACACGCGGACTTCGGTGGTGAAGTTGAGCGTATCATGTCTATGGTAGATTCAGTGCTACTGATCGTTGACGCCGTTGATGGCCCAATGCCTCAAACTCGCTTCGTAACGCAAAAAGCGTTCGCACACGGCCTTAAGCCAATCGTTGTTATCAACAAGATTGACCGCCCTGGCGCTCGTCCTGACTGGGTTATGGACCAAATCTTTGACCTGTTTGACAACCTAGGCGCGACTGATGAGCAACTAGACTTCACGACGGTTTACGCTTCAGCGCTTAACGGTTGGGCAACAATGGAAGAAGGTGTTGTTGGCGAAGACATGGAACCACTATTCCAAGCGGTTGTTGATACAGTAGAAGCACCGCAAGTTGATCTTGATGGCCCACTTCAAATGCAAGTTTCTCAGCTTGATTACAGCTCTTACGTTGGTGTTATCGGTGTATGTCGTGTCACTCGCGGTAGCATTAAGCCAAACCAGCAAGTAACCATTGTTAACGCTGAAGGCAAGAAACGTAACGGTAAAGTCGGTACGGTTCTTGGCTACCTAGGTCTTGAACGTCACGAAGTTGAGCAAGCAAATGCCGGCGACATCATTGCCATTACAGGTCTTGGTGAGCTGAAAATCTCAGACACTATCTGTGATGTCAATAATGTAGAAGCAATGGAACCACTGTCTGTTGATGAACCAACGGTAACAATGACTTTCCAAGTCAACACTTCTCCGTTCGCGGGTAAAGAAGGTAAGTTCGTCACGTCACGTAACATCCTTGAGCGTCTTGAAAAAGAATTGGTTCATAACGTTGCGCTACGTGTTGAAGAAACTGACAGTCCAGACCGTTTCCGCGTATCAGGTCGTGGTGAGCTTCACCTATCTATCCTTATCGAAAACATGCGTCGTGAAGGTTTCGAGCTAGCAGTATCTCGTCCAGAAGTCATCATCAAAGAAGAAGATGGTCAGCTATTGGAACCGTTTGAAACGGTAACTATCGATGTTGTTGAAGAGCATCAAGGTGCGATCATGGAAAGCATCGGTTTACGTAAAGGTGAGCTAACTGATATGGCTCCAGATGGTAAAGGCCGTGTTCGTATGGACTTTATGATGCCTTCACGTGGTCTTATCGGTTTCCAAACTGAATTCCTTACAATGACGTCTGGTTCTGGTCTTATTTACCACTCATACGATCATTACGGTCCACACAAAGGTGGCGTAATTGGTCAGCGTAATAACGGCGTTCTAGTTTCAAATGGCACGGGTAAAGCTCTGACTTACGCATTATTCTTCCTTCAGGCTCGTGGTCGTCTATTTGCTGAGCACGCGGATGAAGTATATGAAGGTCAAGTCATCGGTATTCATAACCGTTCAAACGACCTGACAGTAAACTGTCTGAAAGGTAAACAGCTAACGAACGTTCGTGCATCAGGTACAGATGAAGCACAAGTTCTTTCACCGCCTATTCGTCACACACTTGAGCAAGCGCTTGAGTTTATCGACGAAGATGAGCTAGTAGAAGTAACACCTGAAAACGTACGTATCCGTAAGAAACTTCTTACTGAAAACGAGCGTAAGCGTGCAGCGCGTCCAGCTAAAGAATCTTAGCCGGTTAGCTGCCTAGCGCAGTTATAGTGAAGTATTAGAAAGGGCAGGAAGATGACTTCTTGCCCTTTTTGTATCTGGTGAATCTGGAATAGAAGATCGAAATGAAGCCAATTATTATTTCTGGTGGGCCTGGAGCAGGCAAAACGACGCTGATTAACGCTTTGTCTCAACGTGGATACCTCACTTTTTCTGAAAGCTCTCGTCAATTGATAGAGGAACAGAGCCTGCTTAGCGATGGAATATTGCCGTGGACGAATCTCATTGGGTTTGCCAACCTTTGCTTATCCGTGATGGAAGAACAAAAGCAAGCAGCGCATAGGAGTCGGCGGGTTGCATTTATGGACCGCGCTATTCCCGATATCTGCGCTTACCTTAAACAGGGAAAGCTAGAGATCGCAGACAAGTTTGTGGCAGGAAGTGCGGGTTACCATCCACAAGCCTTCCTGTGCAAGCCTGAAGCCTCCATTTACGTGCAAGATGATGTTCGCCCTTATCCGTTTGAAGAGGCGTTAGAAATCCACCAGCAGCTGCAGGATACCTACCTAGAGCTTGGTTTTGAGGTGATTGAAATATCTTGGGGAACGGTTGATCAAAGGGTTGAAGAGCTTTTAGAACACCTAGAAAATAGAGCGGATAGGTAGCAAGTATCAGCACTTAGCTGATAAGCTTAAAATTGATTACGATATCAGGGAGAGAGTCGTTGAAATTGGATGTAAAAACACTCAATGCAGTATCACGAGAGGGAGTGGTCTTTTTCCGTTACCTGCTTGTGCGAATGAAACACGATAGAATTAATGTGAACGCGGGTTATTTGGCGTACATCACTTTGCTATCGATTGTTCCAATGTTAACTGTGCTGCTCTCTGTGCTGTCCTCTTTTGCCTTGTTTTCCAATGCGGGCAATGTGATTCAAGACTTCGTTATCACTCATTTTGTGCCTGCCGCGGGGGACGCGGTAAAAGGCGCATTGGTCGAGTTCATTGCAAACACAGGTAAAATGACCGCTGTGGGTGGTGTTTTCTTGTTTGTTGCTGCCTTTATGCTGATCTCCAATATTGATAAGAACCTCAACTTCATTTGGCGAGTCACTGAAAAGCGGCGCCCGGTGTTTTCCTTTTCTATGTACTGGATGGTCCTCACTCTCGGGCCTATTTTGGTTGGGGCGAGTATTGCCGCAACCTCTTACATCACCTCGCTAAAAATCATTGATAGCTCGGCGATTACCGGTGTTTATAACCTCTTGTTGCGCTGGCTACCGTTTTTATTGTCTTTTTTCGCTTTTATCGTTTTGTATCTTTTGGTGCCAAATAAGAAGGTACTCTTTTCTCATGCCATTATTGGTGCGATTGTCGCAGCAGTGCTGTTTGAGCTGAGTAAGAAAGGCTTTGCTGCGTATATTACCCATTTCCCTTCGTACCAACTTATCTACGGTGCCTTGGCTGCGATTCCAATCTTGTTTGTCTGGGTTTATCTGTGCTGGTTGATTGTTCTTATTGGTGCCGAAGTCACAGCCACAATGGGCGAGCAAGCATTATGGTCAGGCAAACAGGAAGTGTTACAATCGCCAACCCAGTATCATCAAGATGTCCAACACATAGATAAAAAGATAGGAAAAGAGTGTGATTGCCCTGATTCAAAGAGTAAGTGAAGCCTCGGTAAAGGTCGACGGCGAAATCGTTGGTGAAATAGACAAAGGCTTATTGGTATTACTTGGCGTTGAGAAAGACGATGATGAAGCCAAAGCTAAACGCCTCATGGAGCGCGTGACGACTTATCGAGTCTTTGGTGATGAAGACGGCAAGATGAACCTTAACGTGAAGCAGGTCGACGGTCAGGTACTGGTCGTGTCTCAATTCACGTTGCCAGCGGACACGAAAAAGGGAACGCGAGCTGGATTCTCTCGAGGCGCTCACCCTGCTGATGCTGAACGTTTGTATGATTACTTCTCTGATCAATGTGAAGCGGTGTTACCCACAGAGCGCGGCCGGTTTGCCGCGGATATGAAGGTTTCTCTGGTCAATGATGGACCCGTCACGTTTTGGCTTCAGGTTTAAACCGAGTGCTCGAAGGAGCGAGCGAATTGACGTTCACAATAAACGAGTATGTTATGGTAAAACAGCGGTGGTGAAAC
>NZ_MCWZ01000034.1 GCF_002877365.1 Vibrio sp. 10N.261.55.A7 | reverse complement strand
AGTTCTACAGTTCTACAGGCTATAGCGTGAATGACTCGTTTTGATTTCATGGTAAGTGAATAAGGTATTCCAATATTATTTAGGAAGCTTAATCGCACTATCGTACGCGCTGGTTTCTTTGGTAGGCACTCTAAAAGTTCTCTCTTTTAATGAGCGTTTCAGGTCCATTAAAATTGAGTTAGAGTAGAGAATTACTCGTTGGTTGCTTTTATATAAGCAAAGATGTCTTTCACATCTTCTCTTGATAGCATTGCTCCCCAAGCTGGAATACTTCCTTCCCTTTTTAGTACAGTGTTAATAAGACTGTATTCTGTCTTGAACCAGGAGTTTAGCTCTAAAAAGAGGTTCGAGGGCCTCTCTAACAAGCTATTCGCTGATGGACCTTCACCATCCCCCTAATGACCCATGGCATGATAGACAGAGTGATTTATAGTTGCTTGCCCTTGAACTACTTTCATCGGCAAGAGCAGGAAATAGTGGTGCTGTAGCCCAGAGAAGTGCTAATAGTTTAACTTTCATTTGATCACCTTATACATTTGATGTGAGAATGATAAGGTGTCGGCTAATAATTTCAGATGAGTAAAAAAATACCGACAAAATTGTCGGTAATATTTTATGTTGCTTAAAGTCTTTATGGCGTCAGCTGTTGTTTACCAACATGAGCGCTTTTTTAGAGACTTCATGGGCTGCTTTTGGCAAGTTTTGCTTCTCAAGAGTGTCAGCTAGATAGGCATAATCTGATACGTTAGAACGAATAGATAGTGCGATTTCCAAGTGCTCTTGAGCTTTCCCCCAGTTACTTTCGCGCAAGTAAAATTGAGCCAATGCACTGTGCGCCGTTGCATTGTCTTTGTCCTTTTTAAGCGTTGATGTCAGCAATTGAATGGCTGGGTGAGTGTCGGCTAGGTTAATCTCAGGCAGCAACGAGAATAGCTCAGGGGATGCGTGTTTTTTTAACGACTCTTTGAGGACGATATAAGCATCATTATCGGCTTTTCTCGCGATAAGTTGTTTGATAAAGCAGCCAATTAAATGAGTATTGCCTTTCACTTTCTTCGGTAGTTGGTCCCAATGGGCGATCAACCCTTCACTGCCTTTTTGTGTGGCAATGTCACTGAGCAATCCACATTGTGCTTTTTCTAAAATGCTTTCTTGCTCATCACTTTCAATGAGTTTGTGTTTTGATAGTTTTGGTACCAATTCAAGTAATGGTTGCCAAAGTTGCAATTGCAAATACACAACCTTTAATAGATTTAGCAAAATTGTATTGTTTGGATATTCATTCTTTAAGCTGGATAATGTATCAAAGGCCAACTCGTACTCAGCTTCTCTGACTTGTTGCTTTGCACGAGTTAATTCAACCGCTAAACGTGAGTTTTCTTGCTCACTTGCCTTGCTGAGGTACTGATCACGCCTTTGTTTATCACCCATGCCCTGCGCAGCTTCAGACGCTACTAGATAACACAACAGTGGCATATCATGATGATTGGCCCAGCGCATGACTTTCTTCTCCGCTACTTTCCAATCCCCTTCAAGCAGTTTGATAATGCCTTCGTTAGTAAAGCGGCGCGAGCGTTTAAGCTTTCTAACGCTAAACCAGTTCCAGGTTGTAGAACTGGTTCGGAGGATCTTCTTAATGATGAATTCCAGAAAAAAAAGCGCGGCCAACGATGCAATAATAAATATGACAAGTGTCGTTACGCTCATTTCAATCGTTTTATCCGCAACGGAAATCAGAACATAGCCTTGTTGCCCCGCATACTGAGTGCCCGCAAATAATCCAAGCCCTAGAACGACAAATAAAAATATAGATCGAAACATCACTGATTCTCCTGCGTTAATGTGGTCACTTCTCGTCTTAAGCGCTCATTAATTACGTCAGAAATGATGTTTTGCGTACTGAGTTTTACTGGATAATCGACCTGAATGTTTTGGGCTCCTAGAAACTCGATTGTAGCACCAAATTCTTTGACGGAATTGTCGTCGACATTAAAGAACGATTGAGCCCATTTATTTGCCGTCGTTAAGGCTATCGTATAGACCTCTTCTTGTTCAGCATAAGTCGCTCGAATCGCTGTTTCTAATTTCGCTTTAATATTTTCGCGTAGATAAAAATCCTGCTCTGGTGATAAGAGTGGGATGACATTGCCATCGCGTGTGCGGTAAGTAATGAAGTTCTCAGAGAAGTCCTTTAGCGACGTCATGAGGTTTTTTTGCCATTCAACAATGTCTTCAGAGACAACGGGTTTCTCTACGACTTGTGCTTCTGGAAGAATGGCGTTCGCAAGAGGCAGTGCATCCACTTGCTGCTGAAGTGCGGTGAGGCGAAGTACTAGCCCGTCTCGGTCGATGACGGGAACCGATTTTAATTGCGTAATGTCATTTGCCATCGCTTTACGCAGCGGCACTAAGCTTGGATCATTGAGTGATGCGATGCGCTGATCGGCATCCTCCATCAAGATCGTCGCGCTAACTACATCTTGCTCTAAAAATAGCTTGCGCCCCGCGAGTTTCACTAAATAGTCTGTTTCTGCTAATAACCAATCATTCGGGCGCCTTCCTTTTACGTCGGCAATCGCCAACTGAAGGCTTTCAATGCTTTTCTGCTGCTGAGTGATCATCACTTCGCTCTGATGACCTATTTGCGTAGCTTGCTTAATGATGTCTTTTTGTTCCGATTCAAGGCGCTCAGCCAGTGCAGTTTGAGATGCTGACAACTCGTTTTTTAGTGAGGCAATCTGTGAAAGGTGTGCTTCATCCAATTGTTGTATTTTGTAAACGAGCGATCCCCCGATTAAAAGAGAAATGATGATGGCTGCAATACTGAGTTTGTTGGACTTTTTAGTCGGAGGCTTTTCTGAACTTTTCTTGCTAAGAACGGCAGATGGGGTTTTGTTTACTGTACTCTTGTCTTTATTGTTCTCTGGTGCTTCAACCTCAATCGTCGCCTTTTCTTTTTCTTCTGACGGTGTCGATTTGTTCTCAGGTTCAATATGCTGATTGTCTTTTTTACTTGTCATTGCTTAGAGTCCTGTTTTTAAGCTGGAGAGCGGTCACCAATGCAGAATTGGATGCACTGCCTGTATTGATGACTTTATTAAATCCTAGTTGCTGTGCCTCTGCCGCTATTCGTTCGCTAGGGACGAACAGCGGAAGATCGAACAACCAATTCTTCGATGTTCTATCCACTTGAGATAAGAAAAAATGCAATTGGCCACTGCTAGTGATAATGAGCGCATTGATATTTGATTGCTGCCATTTCTCGATGCTTGCTTGCGCTTGAAAGCTTATGTAATCCCGACGATAGACTTCGCGATATTCAACTTGAGCTTTACGCTCGGTTAAGGAATCAAAAATGAGCTCACGACCTCCATCTCCGCGCAGTATTAATATACGTTTATGCTCCACGGATAGAAGTTCTTCTAATGCTAATAGATGCTCGCTGTCAGCAACCTCAGGGTAGTGTACGATCTGTTGAGTTTGTTTGCTTAAAATCTGTGCGGTTTTTTGACCGACCGCAATATAGGTCGGATGAGTTGGCCATTCTCGTTGATTTTCGAGTAATGCGATGTGGGAGAGAGTTGCAGCGTGTTGGCTAACCGCGATGATTATGTCAAAGGTATCGAGGTTCGTTACCAACTTATTGATGTTGTCTACGGGTGTAATAGAAAGCAGTGGGTGGTGGAGAGCTGATATCCCCACCTCCGTGAGCTGTTGGCAAAGCTGAAGCCCTTGAATATCAGGGCGAGTTACCAATACCGGCATTGATCACTCATGCTCAGCGTAGAGTTTAGAGAGAATTTCGCGCGCACCATCGTCCAATAATTGATTGGCCAAGGTTACGCCTAGCTGTTCTGCTTCCGACCTTGGGCCGCGGATTTCACCACGAACCATTTTCGTGCCATCAGGTTCACCTACAAGGGCGCGGAGCCAAATGTCTTCTCCCTCTAGTAATGAGTAGCTCCCAATCGGGACTTGGCAACCCCCTTCTAGCGTCAAGTTCATCGCTCGCTCACACAGCACGCGATCGGCCGTATCAGCATCGTTAAGCGGCTCTAAAAGCTTGATTAAGCGATCATCAGCAAGTCGACACTCTATGCCTACCGCACCCTGTCCTACTGCTGGAAGTGATTGCTCTGGTTCAATGTAGCTGCGAATACGTTCTTCAAGCTCTAAGCGCTTTAATCCTGCTGCAGCGAGCACGATAGCGTCATAGTCACCGGCATCCAGTTTTCCTAATCTTGTCCCCACGTTTCCACGTAACTCTTTAATGATAAGGTCTGGGCGCGCTTCTAATAACTGACACTGCCTGCGCAGGCTACAAGTACCGACAACGGCACCTTGTGGTAATTCTTCAATGCTTGCATAGTGATGGGAGACAAAGGCGTCTCGCGGATCTTCACGCTCGCAAATAGTCACTAAACCTAGGCCTTCAGGAAAGTCGACAGGCACGTCTTTCATGGAGTGGACCGCTAAATCCGCTCGACCTTCAAGCATGGCGACTTCCAATTCTTTAACAAAAAGCCCCTTACCACCAACCTTAGCGAGTGGCGTGTCTAGAATAATATCGCCTTTCGTTACCATGGTAACCAGTTCAACTTCTAGCCCTGGGTGAGCTTTTTGAAGTGCGTCTCTGACGAAGTAGGCCTGCCACAGCGCGAGTGGGCTTTTACGTGTGGCAATACGAATTGGAGTGGTTTGAGTCATGCGAATCTCTACTGATTGAAATTTTTTGTTCATCCTACCATTCCAATACTGAAAGTCTTACTACTAGATCGCATGGTTTTCCCTCCTGACATGGGATAGCATAAATCGGTCAAAATAGCGTGATCTACCTCCCATTTGTAAAGTGAGCTATTATTAGAATTGCGGGTTAACTACGACACTAAGTAAAAAATAAAGGCCGAAGAGATAGGTAAAGTGATTAAACATGAGAATGTGGTTCAATTCTTTACCAAATCGAATAAAAGTGTTAGATTGATCACGTTTTGGCGTTGTGTTTAGCTTAATAAACGAGCGAGATACAAAATTATAATTCAATCAAGGAACTACCCTTGCAGGCTTATACAAAGACTTTAATCCAAAGATTAGATAGCTTAAATCAGCAACGCATTGAGCGTGCGCTGGCGCTTATGGATCTGCAAGGTCAGCGTGTATTCAACCTCATTCCTCTACTTTTTCATTACCACCACCCCATTATTCCTGGCTATAAGGATACAAGCGTTCCTTATGGCATTCGTGCGTTTACTCCATCGTCAGAGCAAAGCGCTTACGTTGAAGAAACTGAGTTATCTATGGGCCACAAACTGGAATCAGCACACGCGCCTGCGATTCTAGGCCTATACACAATGGGCAGTACTTCTTCCATTGGGCAAAGTACATCGAGCGATCTTGATATTTGGGTATGTGTCTCTCCTGACATGAACGCGCAAGATCGAGAGTTGCTGACAGAGAAATGCTTGGGCATTACTGAATGGGCGAAGACTCAAGGGGTTGAAGCCAACTTTTTCTTGATGGATGAAACGCGTTTTAAAAGTAATCACTCTGAGGCAATGACGGGTGATAATTGTGGTTCATCTCAACATCTACTATTACTCGATGAGTTTTATCGCTCAGCCGTTCGTTTAGCTGGCCAGCGTTTGTTGTGGCAAATTGTCCCGCCAGAAATGGAAGAGTGCTACGAAGATTACGTTAAAGACCTTTGTGCGAGTGGCGATGTCAATTGCTGTGATTGGATTGATTTTGGTAAGTTGAATCGAATTCCAGCGGAAGAGTACTTCGGTTCGAATCTTTGGCAGCTGTATAAGAGTATAGACTCGCCGTATAAATCGGTGCTGAAAGCCATCTTGCTTGAGGCATACTCGTGGGAATACCCAAATACTCAACTATTAAGTTTAGATACTAAGCGCCGCTTCTTTGCCCATGAGCAAGATTTGTATGGGATGGACGCTTATTACTTGATGCTTGAAAAAGTGACCCGTTATTTAGAGCGAATTGATGATCAGGCGAGGCTTGATCTCGTTCGTCGCTGTTTCTATTTAAAAACACATGAGAAGTTGTCTCGTGAACCTGGCTCAGGGTCGGTTGCTTGGCGCCGTGAAGCTCTGCAGGATATGACGTCTAAGTGGAATTGGAGCCCAGAGGTGATTGCTGAGCTTGACGATAGACGCCATTGGAAAGTCGAGCAGGTCAAAGTGGTTCACCACGATTTGCTTGATGCTTTAATGCTGAGCTACCGAAACCTTATTCAGTTTGCACGTAAGAACGAGATAACGTCTGCAATAAGCCCTCAGGATATTAGTATCCTAGCTCGTAAATTGTACGCGGCATTTGAGGTGCTCCCAGGAAAAGTGACGCTGCTTAATCCGCAGATTTCTCCTGACCTGCATGAACCTGATCTGACCTTTATTGAGGTTCAAGATAATCGAACTAACCTTCCCGGTTGGTATTTGTATAAGCAGCCGCTTATTCCACATCGCATCATTGGTCAGCCTAATCTAGAGCATCACGAATACCTCAGTAAATTGGTCGCGTGGGCGTTCTTCAATGGCATGATCACTGAGTCGACGCGACTTCATTCTGTTGTGCGTAAAGCGCAGTTAGACATTGATAAGTTTTATCAAATGGTGAGTGATTTACGCAACACGTTCTCACTGCGTAAACGTCGCCCTAGTATGCAGGCCTTAGCGAGCCCGTGTGAAATAAGCCAACTGGCGATGTTCATCAACTTTGAAAGTGACCCTACCGCTGAGATCAATACCAAAGCCACACGTATCGATCAAAAAGGCATGGATATTTTTAGCTTTGGTTGTAACCAGCAAAGCTTAGTTGGCAGCGTTGACCTTGTTTATCGTAATTCTTGGCATGAAGTAAGAACGCTTCATTTCCAAGGAGAGACAGCCATACTTGACGCATTAAAAACCGTACTGGGAAAAATGCATCAAGATGCGATTCCGCCAGAATCTGTCGACGTATTCTGCTATGCCAAGAACTATCGCGGTGCGATTCGTAATACCGTGTATCAACTTCTCGCTGAATGTATTGACCTGCGTTTGAAGCCGATTGAGCAAGAGAAACGCCGCCGCTTTAAAGCGATGCGAATTGGTCAGCAGATGTATGGTTTGTTCTTTGAACGACGTGGCGTGTCAGTGCAGAAGCTAGAAAACTCGGTGGATTTTTATCGTAGCATTTCAACGAATAAGCTCAATGGTTCACCATTATTGATGCTAGATAAAGAGCAAGATCGAGAGTTACCTGAGATCATTGATACCTTTGCCAGTGAAGGGTTGGTTCAATTTTTCTTCGAGGACACGGATAAAGGTTTTAATATTTACGTGTTGGATGAGAGTAATCAAAGCGAAGTCTATCACCAGTTTAGCGGTGAAAAAGATGAAATGATTGCTAGCGTAAATAGCTTCTACACATCGGCGAAAGATGAAAACTTGCTGTCGACAGATCGAATTAATTTCAATCTTCCTCAATACTATCAAATTGTTCACCCTGAAGATGGGAATAGCTATGTGGTGCCGTATCGAAATGACAACACCACGTATTCCAAGCCATCAAGGGCGGTGAATGCTTAATCAATTAAAAAAGAGTACCTCGCGGTACTCTTTTTTATTCTACGTCTGGGTCGTTAGGGTAGAGAAGGTGACGTGTTGGCTAAGGCCAATCGATCGCTTCACCCGCATGCTTTTCACATTCTTCTTTGACCATTGCAAAAAACTCTAGACCTGTTTTAGAACAGATCCACTGCTCATCTATTTGCTTGAAGTGGAAACCGCCAGATTTAGACGCTAACCAGATCTCTTGCATAGGCTCTTGACGGTTGATAATGATTTGGCTTCTATCATCAAATTCAAGCGTTAATACGTTTCCAGAGCTCTCAAAATCAATATCTGCTTCTGACTCATCAATCGCATCTTCAATGCGTTGTATCTGTAAATCGACTTCTTGATGAAATTCCGTATCGTTCATCTCTTCTATCCTATTGCTTTTCTTGAGTGTGGTGCGATTATAGGGGGCATTGAATCAATAATCACGAGATGCAAAATGAAAAAATCGATTGTAGCGCTATTTATGCTCTCCATTTTTACACTTGCAGGCTGTGGACAGACTGGCGCTCTTTATATGCCAGGCGATGAAACACAGAATGAACAAGCACAATAATTAAGAAAGAACAGTCAAATTTAGTAAGGAAAACACTTTGGATTATTTCAACTACCAGGATGATGGCCAGTTATGGGCTGAAGATACAGCACTCACTCGCTTAGTTGAGCAATATGGCTCGCCTTTATATGTTTACTCTCGTGCAACGCTAGAACGTCACTGGAATGCATTTGATAAATCAGTGGGTGATCATCCGCACCTTGTCTGCTATGCAGTAAAAGCGAACTCTAACCTGGGTGTGTTAAATGCCTTAGCACGTATTGGTTCTGGGTTTGATATTGTTTCTGGTGGTGAGTTAGAGCGAGTGATTGCTGCTGGTGGTGATCCAAAGAAAGTGGTTTTCTCAGGGGTTGGTAAAACAGAAGCTGAAATGAAACGGGCGTTGGAGTTAGGCATTAAGTGTTTCAACGTGGAATCAGAGCCTGAGTTAGAGCGTTTAAATAAAGTGGCTAAGTCACTCGACGTTGTTGCGCCAATCTCATTGCGCATTAACCCAGATGTTGATGCAAATACTCACCCATATATCTCGACGGGTTTGCGCGACAATAAATTTGGTATTGCGTTTGATAAAGCGCCTGCCGTGTACAAGTTTGCACAGAGCTTAGAGAATCTTAATATTCAAGGTATTGATTGCCATATAGGTTCTCAACTGACGGATCTTGAACCGTTCATTGATGCGACTGACCGTTTGCTCGCGTTGATCGATGAACTTAAAGCCGACGGAATCAATATCGAGCATTTGGATGTTGGTGGCGGTCTGGGTGTGGTTTACCGTGATGAGCAACCACCACAGCCTTCAGATTACGCGAAAGCATTGCTGTCTCGTTTATCTAACCACCCTAACATTGAGCTTATCTTTGAGCCTGGTCGTGCGATCGCGGCCAATGCGGGTATTCTGCTGACAAAAGTTGAATTCCTAAAGCATACAGAGCATAAAAACTTTGCCATTATCGATGCGGCAATGAATGACTTGATGCGTCCTGCTCTTTATCAGGCGTGGCAAGACATCGTGCCTGTCGTACCGAAA
The DNA here is from genome assembly GCF_002877365.1 of Vibrio sp. 10N.261.55.A7. Lineage (GTDB taxonomy): Bacteria > Pseudomonadota > Gammaproteobacteria > Enterobacterales > Vibrionaceae > Vibrio. The sequence goes on along the minus strand of NZ_MCWZ01000034.1, from coordinate 11,728 downwards.
GAGGGCGACGCTCAAACTTACGACATTGTTGGACCAATTTGTGAAACCGGAGATTGTCTAGGTAAAGATCGTAGTTTGGTACTCGCTGAGGGCGATCTACTTGCGATACGCTCTGCGGGTGCATATGGTTTTGTTATGTCTTCGAACTACAATACACGAGCTCGAGTGGCTGAAGTCATGGTTGACGGCGATAAAACGCACTTAGTTCGAGAACGTGAAGAGCTATCAAGCCTATGGGTTCTTGAAAATATCTTACCGGAGTAACATCAGTACTATGCATTTCCATTTTTCTAAGATGCACGGCTTGGGTAATGACTTTATGGTCGTTGACTGCATTACCCAAAACATCTTCTTTTCGCCAGATCTGATTCGTCGCTTGGCGAATCGTCACACTGGTATTGGTTTTGACCAGTTGTTGGTGGTTGAAGCGCCTTATGATCCCGAAACGGATTTTCACTACCGTATCTTTAATGCGGATGGCAGTGAAGTTGAGCAGTGCGGCAATGGTGCGCGCTGCTTTGCTCGTTTTGTGCGAATGAAGGGACTGACGAATAAGTTCTCTGTCAGTGTCAGCACGAAGAAAGGCAAGATGGTGTTGAATCTTGAGGAAGATGATCAGGTGACCGTTAATATGGGTGAGCCTATTTTTGAACCAAGTAAGATTCCATTTAAAGCCAAGCAAGTCGAGAAAACTTACATTTTACGTACCGATGAACACACGCTATTTTGCGGTGCAGTGAGCATGGGTAACCCGCACGTAGTGACGGTGGTTGATGATGTAGAGACTGCTGATGTGGAGACACTGGGCCCATTACTCGAATCTCACGAGCGCTTTCCAGAGCGTGTGAATGCAGGCTTTATGCAGGTAGTTAATCGTGACGAAGTTCGTTTACGAGTCTATGAGCGCGGAGCTGGCGAAACGAATGCCTGTGGAAGCGGTGCTTGTGGTGCCGTGGCGGTGGGTATCGTGCAAGGGCTATTGGATCGATCTGTTACGGTACATCTGCCAGGCGGTGCATTAAAGATTGAATGGCAAGGTCCTGGTCATCCGTTATATATGACGGGCCCTGCGACACACGTTTTTGATGGGCAATTGTCCTGCTAAGCTTGTCGTCGAATTTATAGAATACCGATAAAAATATTTACATTAAGGAATGATTTTGTCTCATATTGAAGCGGATGCCTTAACCGCTGAAGTGGTTGCCGAATATTTACAAGACAACCCAGATTTCTTCTTGCAACGACGTGCGTTAGTCGATCGACTTTCTCTGCCTAACCAAGAGCAAGGTGCGGTCTCACTGGTGCATGTTCAGCTGAATCGTCAACGCCAGCGTATTGAAGAGTTGGAAGAAGAGATCACGACGTTGATGTCTTTGGCTGCGAAAAACGATCGCACCTTTCATGAGTTCATGGAGCTGCAAGAGCATGTTTTGAAATGTGAAGACCTCAGCAGCGTATTCACTGCAATTGAAGACAAAGCCAAAGTTCTCTCTTTGCGCGCGCACATTCGGTTAGTGGACGCGCCATCGTCGAGATATGTGATTGAACAAGACCATATACAGAGATTCTCTACCAATCATTTGAATGGCAAAAGTGCTTATCTTGGGCGATTAAGAAAATTAGATCGCTTAGAGTTACTTGGGGAGCACTCTAAAACACCAGAGCTAGGTTCTTACGTTGTCTTGCCTTTGAGCAGTGAAAAAACCATGGGAGTATTGGCTTTTTCAAGTGAAGATGGTGGTCACTTCCAACCGCATATGGACACCCTGTTTTTGCGGCACCTAGCGCTTGTTGTTTCTCACTTAGTGAATACTCTCCCTTGGAGAACCGTTGATAATGAGCGAATCTACAGCAACTCTTCCAAATAGCCTGCAAAAGCCCTTGAATCGCTTCTATGAGTTTCTTAGAAGCGAAAAGGGTTTAAGCCTGCACACCCAACGAAATTATAAGCAACAACTCGAAACCATGGCTGAGCACTTGGTCTCAATGGGTTTAGAGCATTGGGATCAAATTGATGCAGCTTGGGTCAGGCAGCTCGCCAGTAAGGGCATGCGTGATGGGATGAAACCCAGCAGTATAGCGACAAGGTTATCGTCATTACGTAGCTTCTTTGATTTTCTTATTTTAAGGGGAGATCTGTCAGCGAATCCGGCGAAGGGCGTTTCTGCACCTCGTAAGCAAAGACCATTACCAAAGAATCTTGATGTTGATGAAGTTGGGCAACTCCTTGAGGTCGATGATGACAATGATCCCTTATCAATACGTGACCGAGCGATGATGGAATTGATGTACGGCGCAGGGCTTCGTCTTGCTGAGCTGGTGGACATCAATATTAAAGATATCAAAGTGAGCGCGGGCGAAATTCGTGTCGTCGGTAAGGGCGATAAAGAGCGCAAGGTGCCTTTTTCTGGTGAAGCCAAAGAGTGGGTTGGCCGCTGGCTGAAGCATCGTGCTGATTTTGCCAATGGTGATGAGAAAGCCCTCTTTGTGTCAAAGCAAGGAGTACGAATCTCTCATCGGAATGTACAAAAGCGCATGGCGGAATGGGGACAAAAACAGGGGGTGGCGAGTCACATCAGCCCGCATAAGTTGCGTCACTCTTTTGCTACCCATGTCTTAGAGTCAAGTAACAACCTACGCGCCGTGCAAGAGTTGCTTGGGCATGAAAACATATCGACCACCCAAATTTATACTCACCTTGATTTTCAACACTTGGCTCAGGCCTATGATCAGGCTCACCCAAGAGCGAAGAAAAAGGACAATTCCTAGATGCGTTTCTATCGTCGCCTTTCACCGATTAAAGCCATGACGTTTGATCTGGATGACACGCTATATGACAACCGTCCGATCATTCGACGGGTGGAGTCGGAGATAACTCAGTGGTTGCATCAACAATACCCTGTGAGTGCAAGCAAACCCTACGCATGGTGGCAACAAGTAAAGCTAGAGGTTGCGAGTCTTGACCCAATGCTAAAGCATGACGTCACTCGCTGGCGTTTTGAGCAGATACTGCAAGGTCTAATTAAGCTTGGCTTAGATAACGCTCAAGCACGCTCTGCAGCGCAGGCGACGATTGAGAAAGTGCTGATGCTTCGTAGTCAGTTTGAGGTTCCAAGAGAGTCACATCGAGTACTGAAGCTATTGAGTGAACGATACCCGCTAGTGGCAATAACCAATGGCAATGTGGATGTCAGTAAAATTGGCCTAGACGACTACTTCTCGTTGACCCTTAAAGCAGGGCCGGATGGCAAAGCAAAACCCCATGCCGACTTGTTCTCAAAAGCGTCCGCATTTCTCAACATCGCCCCGAAAGATATTTTGCATATTGGCGATCATCTTATAACGGATGTGGCTGGGGCAAAGAGGAATGGTTTTCAAGCGTGTTGGTATAATGATCAGGATACCAACCTGATGCAGCACCCGAAGAGTCGCACACTTCCTGATATTGAAATCAATCAACTTGACTCGTTACTGCGGCTTTAATTGAGGTTTAATCTCCTTGTCTTGGAACTTGTTCTCGTCGCTCGCTTTCTTTGAATGGGTGCCCCGATTTATCGGCTTTGTAAATCGCCATATATCGGAGAAAGAACTCAGTGAGTTGAGAAGCGGAGTCTCTCTCTCCCACCAAGTTAAGCAGTTCAGCCGCCACTTCCAGCGTACATAAATGCCCTTCTTCTTGATTCCGTCTCAGTCCATAACTTGACTGAGAGGTGGGAACGAGGTGAACGTGCTGGCATTGACTGAGCCAAGATATCTTTTTGGCTATTTTCTTCGCCTCTTGCCATGTACCGTCCAAAATAATGAATAAAGGAAGAGGTTGACTAAGGTTGGGTTCACCCTGAAGGGTTCGACTGCGTTTCAACGTTTCTAGGTCAGCGAGTACCTCAGTGACAGGTTGGCTCTGCTCGCTTGGGTACAGAATCATAGGCACGACATGAGGAAGCTCAATCAAATCGATTAAGCTTTGATTGGGGACTTTCCGTTGCCATACATGTTGAGAGCATTTATCCAGGCTAGCCATTAGCCAGCGGCCCGTGTTGGTTTCTCGCTTTAGCTCATTTTCGTGCATCAGTAGCGCTATATGAACAGGAGAGTGAATACGAGGTACGTCATCACAAACACAGTGCTGGGTGAGTTCGCACTTCGGACATTGAGTCGAGCGGTAGATCATCGATAGCGTGTCCATGTTGCATGTTGCTCAAGGCAAATGAATTCAATCATTACTGAGCCGCTGAAATAGAGTGCTTAAACAACGTGAGTCCACCATTTGCAATCGGGTAAACGATGTTGCCGACCTTCTCGTGGGTTGTGGTTATCTGTTGATCATTACGGGTAAATATCCGTTCTGAACGCAGAGGTTGGCCTTGGTGGTGGGTCATGACCACTTGTACCTGATTGCTATCGAGTTGTTGCCAAAACCCTTTTTCAACGGTTGCTGATTCACCATTGTTGTACTCATATTGAATCATCGCCGTGTGATCCGAGAGAAGTGTCATCTGAACACTGAATCCCATCGTTTCGGTCGATTTTGCATGGTACGAGCCTTGCCAATTGACGGTGGCGTCTTGGTTCGACAAGGTTGCGCAGCCCTTATACGTTTCTCCATCGAGAGTCATGCTAGCGCGCCACCCGTAAAGACTATCACTCATTGAATCACTACAAATTTTTTCTTCCAGTAATAGCTCACCGTTTCGTAAGGTGTATTCACGCTTGTTGGCCGTAATCTGATTACTACGAATGGCCAGTGATTGCGCTTCAAAGCCCATGCGTTGAAAGATGAGATCATCGCCTTTAAAAGTGGCCGACCAATTAGGTTCGTTTCCAAAGACTTGCGTTGCTTTGGGCGGTTGATTACATCGCTCAGGGTTCTCCGCCGTGAGGAAATTGATCTGGTCAACAACAAAGCGGGCTTCAAAATCGGAATCAAACCCGTGCGGATTAGGCGTGGCAAGATGACCAATCACTTCGCCATAGAGCGGCTGATAAGGGGAGCGAACCAGTTTTGCAGCTTGCGGGCGCTGTGTTTCGTCGAGCGCTAACCAAAACTGTTTGTTACTCCCGCAGGGTGTAATGCTGTTGACTTCATGCCCAACGATGACCTGACCACGAAGCACAAATGTCTGAGGTTGAATCGTATCTGGATTCTCAAGTGAAGCGGTATTGTTCTCTGCACTTTTTGTTGAGCTTGTATGAGAAGAGCATGCTTGAAGAGCCGCGAGCGAAATCAACAGAGCCGAATATTTAAGTAGCGTCATGGGGTAATCACCGAATGTAAATCTATGGAGACATTATGGCATATCAAGAGAGGAGAATAGAACAGGGTTAAGTCAGGGAAAGCAAAAGGGCACTCGTATGACTGCAAATAGCCACCTAAGTACCCTCATTGAGATATTCTATTTCAGCATAAACAAAAGAATGCTGATGAGCGATTAAATCAGATGTTCTTTAAGATAGTGAGCCACAGCGTCGTCGGCATTAGAGCCAATGACCGGGTTTTCCGGTAGTGCATCCATGACTTTGTGATGGGATGTTCCCATGACCAGGCCGAGTCCAGCCATGCTAAGCATTTCGACATCGTTCATACCATCACCAAACGCGATGCAGTTGTTGAGTGACTGGTTGATGGATTTCGCGACTACATCCAACGCTTCCCCTTTTGATACTTCGGCTGCCATCACTTCTAAGCACCACGGTGTTGAGAAGGCTACGTTTGTCTCTTCGCCAAATAATTCGTTAAGTTTATCTTCATACGGAACAAGGTAGTCGTGGTCGTGGTCAGGATGAGTAACGAAGATCTTGGCAATGCCATCAACAGGTGCGTTATCAACATCAAATACAGTATAAGAGAAGCCTGATTCGTCATGAAAGTTCTTCAGAATCTCATCTTCTTTATTGAGCAACCATTCGTCATTTCGGTACATGTGGATCATTATGTCAGGGTCTTGCTTAACAAGGTCAATCACCGGTTGAATCAGATGCTCTGGCACATTTTTACTGTACATCAACTGATCATTTTGGTCGTGTACACGAGCGCCATTCGAGGTCACCATGTAAGCGGGAATCCCTACTTGCTCACGAATGCCGGCGACGTCAACGTGGTGACGGCCAGTCGCAAATACGAACGTTAAGCCTTTCTCATGCAGCTCTTTTAATGTTTGTTTGGTGAAATCACTGAGTTTATGGTTAGGAGCCAGTAACGTGCCATCAAGATCAGAGGCGACAATGTTGAATTGTGAATGGTTGTCAGCGATGGTCATAGAGCCCTCGTAGTGCTGGTAGATAGGTCAAATATTCTGCACACAGTTTACGCGATAAATAAGGAAAAAAAGAGGGTAACTTATGCTGACTCTTTTTCCTCATTTGTCGAATTTGAATAGAAGCCATCCATCACTTCGCTAAGGAGATGGGTTTTAATGAGTACTTTGCGGAGATTGGCCAAAAAACTGAAGAATACAATCGAGCGCATCATTGCGATAGGCGTCTTGTTCAAACAGCAATTCATGCTTTGAGCCGTAAACAATCTTTAATGCGCATTGCTTGTTGGTTCGAGCCAGTTTCTTGATAAATCGAATTTGAGCACGATTATCTACGATGGTCTCGTCTCCGGCCTGCAATAGAAGAAGTGGGATACCAATCTGCCTCGTTTGTTGGATACACTGCTTTGCAGCCATTAAGCCTTGACCGACCCAGCGATGACTCGGGCCCCCAAGTTTCAGCTCTGGCATTGTGTTATATAAGTTTCTAAACCAGTGATAGCGGGCTTTACTCTTTGTCAGAGGATTAATATCAAAGGGTTTCGCGTAATACCCTTGTTGCCCGGGTGCATATTGAGGAAGCGCCGTGACCATACTCATTATCTGAGCAAATGGAAGGGCAATTGGGCGCAATAACGGTGACATCTTGATTCCAAACATCGGTGCGCTCAGTGCGACGGCATCAAATGATTGGTTTGGGTTGGTTTGTAAGTAGCGAGTGGCGATGGCCCCTCCCATAGAGTGCGCTAATAGATACCGTTGTTCATAATGTTCGAGTGAGAAAGAGGCGATGACTTGAGCCATATCTACAATGTAGTCGTCAAACTCTTCGACATGGCCAATTTCATGGTCATCCGCTAAACGTTCGGACATCCCTTGGCCTCGATGATCGAAGGAGTAGATGTCATAACCCTGATGAAAAAGATCATGAAACAGCTCTTGATACTTCCATGCTGACTCAATGCGACCATTAACCAGGACGATGGCCTTGGTGTGCTCGGGCTTGGTCATCTTACACCAATACAATCGGCGTTTATCCTTTGCTAAGAGGTAGCCTTCTTCTCTCGATTGCCAATGCTGAAAAATATTGGAATGGATAACTTGCTCAAAGGAGGGCTCTTGAGTATAAGGAAAGGTATTCGAGCTCAATGAATTCATAATATCCTTGAATAAGTATTAATCTGGGCGTAAGTTGCTTCGATGTACACGTGTCACTATGAATTAAATTATGTGGGGCTAAGTCGATTTAGTCGAGGAAAAAACGATGGATATGCATGTTTGGCTTGCTTATGTTGTGACGGCAATAGTATTTAGTTTGGCTCCGGGCTCAGGCACGGTGAACTCTATTAGTAATGGCCTTAACTATGGTACGAAAAGATCATTGGCCGCGATTGCTGGTCTGCAGCTTGGTCTTGCGTTCCATATTATTCTTGTGGGAGCAGGGATCGGTGCACTGGTGGCTCAATCGGCACTGGCATTTACCATTATTAAGTGGGTGGGTGTCATCTATTTAGTTTGGTTGGGTATACAAAAGTGGCGTGACCAATCAAGTTTAGAAGCTCATGCTGGTGGCATTGAACAATCAAGCTTGGTGTTAATGCGTAATGCACTATTGATTAACCTAACGAATCCTAAATCCATTGTGTTTCTTGTTGCCTTGTTTCCTCAGTTTATCGACCCAACTCAAGATCAGGTCACACAGCTTGCTATTCTGGGTGTCACGACCGTAATTATTGATAGTTTTGTTATGCTTGGTTACACCTCTGCGGCTTCTAAAATGGGACGATTTATTCGTTCAGAGCGAGTGATGGGCAAAGTGAATCGTATTTTTGGATCCATGTTTATGGGATGTGGCGCTCTTTTAGCCACTTCAAAAATATGATGAAATAGATAACTTGTTCATTTATAAGAATTAAAATGAAAGATATATTCGTTGCTCGACAGCCAATCTTAAATGCAAAGCGCCAGACTTTGGGTTATGAGCTGCTGTTTCGAGATGGGGAGAATAACGCTTTTCCTGCCCATATTGAGTCCAATCGAGCAACGTATCGCCTTATTGTTGAAAACTTTTTGGCGATTGGAACAAACCCTTCTATCGATCGTTCTCGTTGTTTTATCAATTTCCCATACTTAAGCCTTATAAATGGCTTGCCTCATGTCTTGCCGAAAGAGAAGGTCGTGGTAGAGGTGTTAGAAACCGCCAAGCCTGATGAACAGCTATTAAACGCAATAAAAACACTTTGTGAAAAAGGCTACGTCATTGCTCTGGATGATTTCGTTTACCAGCCTGAATGGCGCCCATTTTTGCCGTATGTTCAGATTGTCAAAATCGATATCATGGCGATGGGGCTGGCTAAGGCATGCATCATGGTCAAAGAGCTTAGAGCCCGCAATAGCAGACTCAAGTTTTTGGCTGAGCGCGTAGAAACGAAAGATGAATTTACGGCGACGCGTTCGGCGGGTTTTAGTCTATTTCAAGGGTATTTTTTTAGTAAACCTGAGCTAATGAAGCAGCGTTATATCAGCCCAGATCAAGTGATTGCGATGGAGCTGTTTAACGAAGTATGCAAGAAAGACGTTAACTTTGACAACGTTGAGCGCATCATTGCGAAAGATGCGAAGCTCTCATACAAGCTACTTCAATTCGTCAATTCGATGTCCGATAGAATCACGGTACCTATCTCTTCATTCAGGCAAGCTCTTTTGTATCTGGGTGAGGACAAACTTAAATCGTTCGTGTCGTTAACGGTCGCGTCGTTTATCTCTCGCAATAAGCCACAAGAGCTCTCTAAGCTCTCTTTACAGCGAGCTCAATTCTGCTTTCTCATGTCGCAGAATCCGATGTTTCTCTCGTACCGAGATCAAGCCTTTCTGATAGGCCTATTTTCCATGCTCGATGTATTGTTGGACTTGTCATTAAATGACCTGCTTGAACAGTTGCCACTGAGCGACTCCGTGAAAGGGATATTGCTTGAGCGAAGCGGGCCCTTTGGTTCGTTACTGTTAATTGAAGAATGTTTTGAAAAGGCGGACTGGCAAGGTCTGCAAAGTTTTTGTCATTCGTTAGAACTGAACGTTGAAGAAGTTATCCATGCGTTGTCTTCTGCACAAAAGTGGAGCCAACAAGTGAACAATATTCTTTAGCGGAAGAGTAAACTCAGTGCTCATTGGCGAGCTCTTAACGCTTCTCATCCTCTTTTTCCTCCCTTAGTTTTTCCCTTATGCCTTAGAAGATACGTTCTGGCAGGTAAGGTCTCTTTTTAGAGGCTGAAGCATGTGCTTTCCATGATGATCAGAAAGTGACCCTAACTACATTCAGTTCAAGTTTCATCATTATGTAGATATTTAACAAAAAGCTGACGAGTGTGTTACATCCGCGGCTTTTTTATTGCTATATTCAACCTGTTACCGAAGAGATGGAGGAAAGTTTAGTGAGAGAGCGCGTACAGTTTTTTGATTTATTGCGATGCGTAGCTGCGGTGGCTGTCATCGCTATTCATGTGCTCGCACCCTATCGCCATGAACTTGGTGTCATTCCTTTCGATCAATGGTTAACCGCAATCAGTGTTAACGGTGTATCGCGTTGGGCTGTCCCTGTCTTCATCTTGATCAGTGGTGCGTTGATGTTGAGTGATCAGCGCCCCTTTAATGCTAAATACTATGTTAAGCGTCGTTTAGGTAAGGTGTTGGTTCCGTTCATCATCTGGTCTTTGTTTTATGCCTATTTATCTGGCTGGACTTTAGAGGGCTTTGATGGGGATATTACGAAGCAGGTATTGTCAGAAAGCCTAACTCACTCTACGTATTATCACTTAGGTTTCTTCTATTACTTTATTCCTCTCTATTTCGTGATTCCGTTATTACAAATTTTTGTACGACGGACAACTGATGAGGCGGTATACGCCCTGGTTGCTCTATGGTTGTTTACCTCGGTGCTATATCTATACAAAATTGATGGCCCGTGGAGTCATCAATTATGGCTCTATTCTGGTTATCTTCCGTTAGGCTACCTGCTGTTTAAAAAGGTGCCTTTGAATAACGCCAGTGTGGGCATCGCGACAGCTTTAGGTGTTGCTGCGCTCGTTATGACGGTTACTTCGGTGGTGAACCTGAGTGTGGAAGCTGGTGAATACACAGTGAATCGTTGGTTATCCTATAAAACGCTTAACGTGATATTAGCGGCAAGTATGGTGTTTATGCTGTGTCGTTATTTTGGTGAGGGTTTATCGGCGAGGTTATACAAAATCGTGGCGTTGATCAGCCAACATAGTTTAGGCATCTATATATTGCATCCCATATTCTTGTGGCCAATGAAGGCGTATGGATGGCATGAAGGTCACCCTGCTTGGGTCATACCAGTATGGATTGTGATAAGTGGCAGTGGCGCTTTACTGCTCAGTTGGGGCGTTTCAAAATCGGCGAAAACACGTTGGTTACTGCCTTAACCGATTTCGAAAGTAGGTGAGCGGCTCTATCGTTTTAACGCGAAGTGGAGAAATTTATCACCTTTATAAGTCAGTTTACCCTGATCGCCTGGATTCAAAGCATGGTAGAAGTGAACACCAATTTGAAACTCTCGCTTTGGTCCGACAGGTGAGCGTTGGACGTAAATCCAAAACTCTTCTTCTTGGCCCGGTTCAGCATCAGGAACTTGAATAACTTGCTTATCGAGAATAGTAACGTTAACCGATTGCTCTGGAGCATCTTCGCCCAACATATGCTTTCGATAGAATCCTATAAAAAACCAAGCCGACCCGACAATTAAAAGGGCTAGTGCAATAAAAAGTGAAAATGGCATGACGCTCTCCGTAGAATTGACGCGACATTGTATCGCTGAGTGCAAGAAAAAGGGTCAATCAAGATCATGAATCGCGATCCATGTATGAATCTATTCCTTAATGGCGTTGAGTAACTGTCCTTTCAACGGGTTATATGTCTAGATTTGTTAATTTTGTATTGAAACATCTCGAAAAAAAATAAGACATGTAGAAGAATAGGGTTATGCCTGTCTACAATTAAAGTCATGGAGGCGTGTAATGTCTGATATTGAAAAAGTCGTTTTACGAACTCGCAAGCTCGAAACATTACTTCGAGGGCAATATCATGCGGAAGGCAAAGGGCTGCACCAGCTGATCTCGAGTTGTGAAGAGAGGCTTCCACATGATGTGATTGGGAAGCTTAGATATATAGCGACTGTCCGAAACAAAATTGTCCATGAAGATGAGTATGAACTAGAAGACCGAAAAGGGTTCATCTCAACATGTGATGAGTGCGAGCAAGAGCTAACACCAAGAAGTAGTCGTTTTATTTGGCGAGTCGCTATCACTTTAATGACACTGATTACTTTGATTGCGTTAGGTTTTTATTACGCTCATTGGGATGTTTTATCGAAACATTTATAATGAATATCAATACTTTGCCGCTTGGGTAAGCTGATAACAATCTTTATACGCATTAAATAAACAAAAGGGACG
>NZ_MCWZ01000033.1 GCF_002877365.1 Vibrio sp. 10N.261.55.A7 | reverse complement strand
AACTGAGCTAGTATCGCAAATGGAGGCGCGTCCCGGAGTCGAACCGAGGTCCACGGATTTGCAATCCGCTGCATAGCCACTCTGCCAACACGCCGCCGTAACCACATTCAGTTCGCTTTTTAATGAGCGTTCCTCTTGGGTACGGGATGCATTCTACGGATTCAGTCAGATGAGTCAACACTATTTTCTCTTTTTTGAATCGTTTGGCTAATTTCCATTCAATAAGCCTCATATTGAACATTTATATAGCCGTTAAATGTCCAATAACTAGGATTAAACTACTGAAAATAGAATACAAAATAAAAAACGGGCTGATGCCCGTTTCTTTATTGATGTTCTTCGTTGAGTAAATCGTCTTTTGCTGCCATTAGGTATTGAACCATAGACCAGAACGTCAAAATCATCGCTATATAGATGGAAGCATATCCTAGCCAAACCATCCAATCATCGTATTGCCAGATAAGAACCCAGAGCGCAAACATCTGACAAACCGTTTTCACCTTACCCACCCAAGAGACAGCAACACTGGCGCGCTTCCCTATTTCAGCCATCCACTCTCTAAGTGCTGAAATGATGATCTCGCGAGCAATCATGACTACGGCTGGAATGGTAATCCAAATACTGTGGTAATCATCGGTAATCAGTATCAATGCTGTTGCAACGAGTACCTTATCAGCAACAGGGTCGATGAACGCACCAAAACGAGACGTCTGGCCTAATTTGCGAGCCAGCATGCCATCCAACCAATCAGTGAATCCGGCGACCCAGAAAATCATGGCAGCGGCAAATGGTGCCCAGCTATATGGAAGATAAAAAGCCACGACAAAAACTGGAATGAGAAAAAGTCGTAGTAGAGACAAAATGTTAGGGATATTTAAACGCATATTATTATAAAGCTCTTATTCATTGCGCGTTTATGTTGCGGGATTTTTGCTATTGTTTCAATGCTTGATAAATGTTTTCTGCCAAAGAATGGCTTACACCTGGCACTTTGGCGATTTCTTCAACAGTTGCACGCTTTAATTCTTGCAATCCACCCATGTACTTCAATAAAGCCTGTCTGCGTTTTGGACCAACACCTTCAATTCCTTCTAACGGGCTTGTTCTACGAGTTTTTCCTCGTTTCGCTCTATGTCCGGCTATTGCGTGATTATGGCTTTCATCTCGGATATGTTGCATCAAATGAAGCGCTGGAGCATCACTGGGTAAATGAAACTCTTCACCATCAGTGGTTATCAGTGTCTCTAAACCAGGTTTGCGAGTCACCCCTTTAGCTATGCCCAGCAGTTTGGGTTGTTTTGGCCAATCTCCCCAATATTTACTCACTATCTCTAGTGCTCGGTTGAGTTGGCCCTTACCGCCATCGATAAAGATAATGTCGGGAATTTTATCCACATCAAGCTGCTTTGAATAACGGCGCTCTAACACCTGACCCATTGCGGCGTAATCATCACCGCCTGTAATGCCCGTTATATTGTATCGACGATATTCTTGTTTCACTGGGCCTTCATGGTTAAACACCACGCAAGAAGCAATCGTACTTTCTCCCATCGTATGAGAGATATCGAAACATTCCATCCGGGAAATACTCTCAACATCCAAGACTTCTCTCAGGGCTTTGAATCGCTGAGAGATAGTCATTTTGTGGTTAATCTTCGTGGTAATGGCCGTCAATGCGTTTGTATTGGCGAGTTTAAGATAACGACCTCGAATACCTGTCGCGTTTAGGTGAAAGTGCACCTTTCTACCCGCAATACCACTTAGAGCATCTTGAAGCGAAGCTGTATCTGTCACCAGTCCACCATTTAGCACAATACGATTAGGCACTGTTCGAGCTTCATTATGGCTAAGGTAATACTGGCTTAGAAAGCTGTAAAACACTTCTTCTTGTGTCGTGTTATTCGGAATTTTGGGGAAATGACTACGACTGCCGAGTACCTTGCCCTGCCTGATCATCAAAATATGGATACAAGCGATACCATTTTCTTGAGAGAAACCTAGCACGTCCATATCATCCATACTGTCATCAGAGACAAACTGCTGCTCTTGTACACGTCTGATGGCTTGAATTTGGTCTCTAAATTTCGCGGCATCTTCAAAACGGAGCTGTTGACTCGCCTGCTCCATCTTTTCAATCAATAACTCCAAAACCTGTTTATCTTTTCCCTGCAAAAAAAGACGAACATAACCAACGATTTCATCGTAGTCTTCCGTCGATATTATGCTGGAAACACAAGGCCCCGCACATCGACCAATTTGATACATCAAACAAGGTCGCGTGCGATTACTATAAACCGTGTCTTCACACTGACGGACGGGAAAGATCTTTTGCAAAAGGTGGAGTGTTTCACGAACCGCGCCAGATTCAGGATACGGACCAAAATACTCACCCTTTTTCTTTTTCGCACCTCGATGCATCGACAGCCGTGGATGCTTATGACCGCTAACAAAGATATAAGGGTAAGATTTATCATCGCGTAAGAGGACATTATATTTTGGCAAGTACTGCTTAATATAATTATGTTCGAGGATTAACGCTTCGGTTTCCGTATGAGTCACCGTAACATCAATTTTATCGATATTAGAGACAAGCGCTTTGGTTTTTTCACTGTCGACGTTTTTACGAAAGTAACTCGTTAAGCGTTTTTTGAGATCTTTCGCTTTACCGACGTAAATGACAACAGCCTCGGTGTTATACATTCGATAAACACCGGGCTGATTTGTGACAGTTTTTAGAAAAGAAACAGAATCAAAAGAGTGAGGCACTATAAGGTCTCTGTATCTAGCATCCCATGCCGAATTGCGAGGTGGGTCAATTCCACATCACCACTAATGTCTAACTTACTAAATAGACGGTAGCGATAACTATTGACCGTTTTAGGACTTAAATTCAGTTGTTCAGAGATATCAGTTACTTTTTGACCTTTCGTAATCATCATCATGATTTGAAGTTCACGTTCTGATAAATCTGCAAATGGGTTCTCTGACGCTGGCGAGAATTGGCTGAGAGCCATCTGCTGTGCGATTTCAGGAGAAATATAGCGTTGCCCGCTATTCACCATTCGAATTGCATTCACCATCTCATCGGGCCCAGCACCTTTAGTTAGGTAACCTGCCGCTCCGGCTTGCATCACTTTTGTTGGAAACGGATTCTCTGTATGAACAGTCAAAACAATGATTTTTATGTCTGGGTTAAATCGTATAATTTTCTTGGTCGCTTCAAGGCCACCAATACCAGGCATATTCATATCCATTAAAATGACGTCAACATGATTATTGCGACACCATTTTACTGCATCTTCACCGCTTTCAGCTTCCCCTGCTACGTTCATACCACGGACGTCTTCAATAATACGTCGTATCCCTGTGCGAACCAGCTCGTGATCATCTACAAGGAAAACACTTATCAAACTTGTATCTCCACACTCATTAATTGGCTCTGCACCCACCTTAGGCAGTGGATAACAGCTTCGTTGTTTAGCTTATCTATATCAGAAAATCTAAAACACCCCGAAACACTCTTTCAACGTGGGAATTTTAGGTACCCTGAATATGTGCCTAAACATTAACTTTAGCAAGTATAAATTATCTTACTAAGTCGTTAAACGCATATAAAACTATGACCTAACGACCCCGCTACACTAACAGAAATTCAAATTAAAAAGGAGAACTTAGCTCGACTATTTAGCCTTTTGTATTGATAAACAAACAATTTGTTCGAATAACATACAGTAAATTATACAAACGAGGATTGAGCTGTCTCAGCTCACTTTGTTTGTTACTATTAATAGCAATATTATTTGCTAAAAAAGTAGCTTGCTCACCAATAAGGGTCATTTTTGAGTGTATCGAACGGATTTTTGCTGACTCGTCAGGCCAGAGATATCGGCCTTCAAACTCAAATAGAATTGTGGCTTGCTACCCCTCAAGGTCCAACGCAACTCATTGTTAACAAAGAAAAGCCTGTTTTCTTTATTGCTCAACAAGACGAATCTACTGCGTTAAAGCTCTCCAGAGAAGTTGAGCTAAGTGCAACCTTTAAGCCGCTTAAGCTTCAAACATTCGACTCTACACCACTCACCGCCTGTTATTGCAATACCACCAAAGAGAGTCAACGTCTCGTAACGACTCTAAGAAACAGTGACATCAACACCTATGAGTCGGATATTCGACTTGCGGATCGCTATCTTATGGAGCGGTTCATTCAAGGTGGTATTGAATTTACAGGTTTAGAAAGCGACAGAAAAACTCATCGTCGAATTACTCAAGCTCAATGTCGACAAGGTAACTATACGCCTAAGTTGAATGTCGTTTCTTTAGATATTGAATGCTCGGAAAAAGGCATTTTGTACTCTATCGGGCTTGATAGTGAAATGGACAGTCGCGTCATCATGATTGGCGAAGAAGAATCAAGTCAAACGCCAATTGAATGGGTTAAAGATGAGGCCGCTCTTCTAAACGCTCTGATTCGTTGGTTTCACCAGTTTGACCCTGACGTCATCATTGGATGGAATGTCATTGATTTTGATTTTCGTCTGCTGCACAAACGAGCCCAATTTCACGATATTAGGCTAATTTTAGGACGAGCGAATCAACCTAGCTATTTCCGGTCATCTTTAACTACTCAACAAAGCTTTATCACGATACCAGGTCGAGTCGTAATGGACGGTATCGATACGCTAAAAACGGCCACATATCACTTTCGGTCTTGGTCATTAGAGTCCGTATCACAAGAAATGCTAGGGGAAGGAAAAGACATCCATAACGTTCATGATCGCATGGACGAGATTAATCGTATGTTTCGTCAAGATAAACCGTCATTAGCAAAATACAACTTACAAGATTGTGTCTTGGTAAACCGCATCTTCGAGAAGACTCACCTTCTCGACTTTGCCATTGAGCGCTCAAAACTCACCGGTGTGGAACTGGACAGAATTGGTGGCTCGGTTGCGGCCTTTACCAACCTCTATCTCCCCCAACTGCATAGAGCAGGCTATGTCGCGCCAAATTTAGAGCCTGAGAATTGGTTAGCGAGCCCTGGTGGATACGTAATGGACTCACAACCTGGTCTATATGATTCAGTCTTAGTTTTGGACTTCAAAAGCCTTTATCCCTCTATTATTCGTTCATTCCTTATTGATCCTTTAGGGCTGATAGAAGGGTTAAAACTTGAATTAGGTAAAAGCGATGAACAAGCGGTAGCTGGTTTTCGTGGTGGGCAGTTTCATCGAAGCAAACACTTTCTTCCGCAAATGATCGAAACACTGTGGCAAGCTAGAGATGTGGCAAAGAAAAACAATGAGCAGGCTTTCTCTCAAGCCATTAAGATCATTATGAACTCGTTTTACGGCGTACTTGGTTCATCTGGGTGCCGCTTCTTCGATACTCGCCTTGCATCAAGTATCACGATGCGTGGACACGAAATCATGAAGCAAACCAAAGTTCTCATTGAGGAGTCTGGTTATCAAGTGATATACGGCGATACTGATTCCACATTTGTGTCTCTCAATAACGCGTGCACGCAAGAGGAGGCCGATAGAGTCGGCAAAGCACTGGTTAACAAAATAAACCAATGGTGGACACAACATTTATTAGATGAGTATCAGCTCACCTCTATTTTGGAACTCGAGTACGAGACCCATTATCGAAAGTTTCTTATGCCAACCATTCGTGGAGAAGAGACGGGCTCTAAAAAGCGTTATGCTGGACTGATTGGTGGCGCAGAAAATCAGAAGATTGTCTTCAAAGGGTTAGAGAGTGCACGTACCGATTGGACACCGCTTTCCCAAATATTCCAACGACAATTATATAAAATGGTTTTCCACGGAGAATGCCCTAAGAGTTACGTAAGGCAATTTGTAGAAGAAACACTGGCAGGCCAGCACGACGATCAACTTGTCTACCAAAAGCGCCTAAGGCGCAAACTGCATGAGTATCAAAAGAATATCCCACCACAAGTCAGGGCAGCCAGATTGGCTGACGATATTAATCAACGACTAGGGCGCCCACTCCAATATCAAAATAAAGGCCGCATTGAGTATCTCATTACCGTTAATGGCCCTGAGCCCAAAGAGTATATAAAAAGCGCGATAGACTATCAGCATTACATCGATAAGCAGCTCAAGCCCGTAGCAGATGCCATACTGCCTTTTATTGAATTAGACTTTACTCGCCTCAGTGAGCCTCAACTGGGCCTCTTTTAGCGCAGTATCGTACATATCTATTAAGTATTCAGTGATGTACAACCACTCACAGTCGGCTATTAATAAAATAGAATTATCACTACCTAACCAATACGGAATTCCGTTTTTTTATACTGGTCAACTAACCAGTTTCCATAACTATCAAGTATTCCAATAACCGAACGCTTGGCGATAACTCGCCCGCTCATGAGTATATTCAGCCTTTCTATATCTTGATGTTTTTCAGGGAAAAACCGTAAAAACTGAGTGCCACAATCACTGGGGTCATCAAACCATTTTTTGTCTCGGTACATGACCAATGAATAGCTGGAGCGTAACAATTTCTTTGCGATTATTTTTTGCGCTTTAGTGAGCTCTTCAACAGAGTTTGCTCTAACAATACGGCTCCGATACTCAGCAAGCCAATCACCCACATCTGCATTCCAATATTTCGCGATTTCCCAGCTGGGTTCATAATCACCAAAACACTCAGATAAATCTTCACCAAACACGCAAACTGAACAATGTCTTAGCTGGAATCCCCACGAAAAAATGCTGTCGAGAGAGGCAACTTGAGAAACTAACGTCGTTTGAATAGAGACTTCAGTAATAAATGAAAAGCTCTGCTGAAAACGCCACTTGATTGTGTTGAGCAACGTCGTTCTCGTGTCATTAAATGGTCGCTTGGTGACAACGATGACATCTAGGTTGGATTCACCCGGTTTCGCTGTTTTTCTAGCAACACTTCCATACAGATAAACGCTATGGAGATTATCACCCAGTCCCCCTCTTAAAAACTTTATGAGGTCTTGAATCGCAGGGTCATATTTCGGCTGAAAGGGTTGCTTCGGGTCGATAACAGGTAAAGTCATGGATAGATGTCAATTATGCTCTGTAGCGGAAACTCGCTTTATGATCTCTCAGCAATGGAATTCGATCAAGATATTCCTTCTTTTCACTTACTTGCTATAATGCGTCCAAACTAAATACAAAGGATCCCTCTGATGCCTAGAGCCAGTGAAATTAAAAAAGGCTTTGCCATTGAAGTTAATGGTAAAACTCTACTTGTAAAAGACATTGAAGTAACAACACCTGGTGGCCGTGGTGGAACAAAGATTTACAAGATGCGTTGTACTGATCTCGCAACAGGTGCTCGTGTTGATGAACGTCTGAAAGCAGATGAAGTTGTTGGTACCGTTGAAATGTTCAAGCGCCAAGCAACATTCTCATACGTAGACGGCGACGAGTACATCTTTATGGACAACGAAGATTACACGCAATACACGTTTAACAAAAGTGACATTGAAGATGATCTTTTATTCATCAATGAAGACACGCAAGGCATGCACGTTGTTATCGTCGATGACAAAGTCGCGGGCCTAGAGCTGCCGTCTACGGTTGAACTTGTGATTGAAGAAACTGACCCGTCTATTAAAGGCGCATCAGCATCAGCTCGTACAAAGCCAGCGCGCTTTGCAACCGGCTTAACAATCCAAGTGCCTGAATACATTGCTACTGGCGATCGAGTGATCGTTAACATTGCTGAACGCAAATACACGAGCCGAGCGTAGTTATTATGTCGGATGAAAATCAAGTATCAGAAGAACATGAAAACCTCATCTCATATGATGATGCCATCGATGTTGCCTACGATATCTTTTTAGAAATGGCGCCTGATAATCTTGAACCTGCTGATGTGATTATCTTCACCGCTCAGTTTGAAGATCGCGGCGCAGCGGAACTTGTTGAAACGGGTGATGACTGGGCCGGTCACGTTGGCTTTGAAGTTGATAAAGAGATATACGCTGAAATTCGTATTGGTCTTGTCAACGAAGAAGATGACGTCCTAGACGATGTATTCGCTCGCATGCTAGTCAGCCGCGACCCTGACCATAAGTTCTGTCACATGCTTTGGAAGCGTGACTAACAGAGTTTAAGGTACACACTATCAAAAACGCCAAGCATCAAAGCTTGGCGTTTTTCTTTTCTGATTCTACTAATCGACTAATCGACTAATCTGTAGCTGATAACATAAAGCTGTTCAATGCCAGGGTAGATATCCTGAATAACGCCTTTTAGCACTTCAAGCGTCATATTCTCTTGCTCGGCATGAAAATCATCAAGTTGACTGAATAAAAGAGGCTCAACCGAATCAATTTTTAGCTTACAAAACCACTTCCCTTCTTCCAAAGTGATCACATCCACAACCGAACCAACCGCATAATTCCGCTCGCTTTCATCTCGTATCGTTATCGTTTTTCTTCCAGAAAGGATGTCATCTTCAAAGCGTTCGAAAAAACTCATTTGTGTCGGGTAAGACATTTTTGGATCTCCCTAGTTATAGTTTGGTTATTGTACTCCTCAATACCTAAGATAGAATACCTAAGATGGAATAACTATTCTGTCAGCGGATAACATCGTACGGGCGTCTATAATGGTATATCAGTACTAACTTGAGTATTTAGCAGACCTTCATCAACAACGGCTCATTCATCTAGCTCTTCCAGACGTTATGCTCAGCCACATTTGCATTACCATACAAATTAACACATTATTGTATAGTCAATTAATAATGAGTGCATGCATGGACAGTTCACCCCTTTATATTCAAATCAGAGATTTTATCAGTCAAAAAATCCAATCGGGTCACTGGCCAGTCGGACACAAGATAACCACTGAAATCGAACTGACCAAGCAGTTTAATGTCAGTCGAATGACGGTAAACAAAGCGATTCGTGATTTGGTTAGTCAGGGAAAACTGGTTCGTAAACCACGAGCGGGAACATTTGTCTGTGAGCAAATAGAAAAGGCTCAATCTCCGTTATTGGATATTCAAAACATTGCAGAAGAAGTAAAATCTCGTGGCAATAAATACCACAATTATGTTGTTCACCAGCAAGAGATTCAGGCTGATGACCGGATAGCAACCCAGTTAGGCATCATGCTTAAAAAGAACGTTTACTACAGCAAAATCATTCACTTTGAGAATGACACTCCGATCCAACTTGAGTTACGCTGGGTAAACCCTCAGCATGCCCCTGACTACCTAGATCAAGACTTTTCAACAAAAACGCCAAACCAATACCTGTCCGAGAACTGTCCTCTCAGTGCGATTGAACACACTGTCGAAGCCGTGATCCCCGACCAGGATGTCAGTCATGCCTTGTCACTTTTAAGTGAAGAACCGTGCCTTCTTTTGAATCGACGAACTTGGAGCAACGAAAGCCTTGTCAGCACTGCATTACTCTACCATCCCGCCTCTAAGTACAAGTTAAGCTCCAAAATACTTTTTTAATTCAGAATAATAGACTACATACCGATCACATTTCCATAACATTCACCTTGCCCTCTCGTCTCCGTTGAACTATTAATTGTATATACATTTAAACAACTGAGAACTTTGATGGATTCGCTCAATAACCTAACGCTCATTAACGCACGCTTGGTGACAATGACACCCGGTGTCAGCGGATACCAAACCAGCCAGCCTAAAACGGTTACCGTACAGGCTGGAAAGATCGTCTCTATCTCAGAATCATCAGAAAAAAACCATGACAACGACACTGAACATCCTGTTTACGACTGTAAAAATAACATCGTTACCCCAGGTTTAATTGACTGCCATACACATGTGGTTTTTGCGGGAAATCGAGCGAATGAATTTGAAATGCGCCTTAATGGCACGCCATACACTGAAATCGCCAAGCAAGGTGGCGGGATCTTAGCGACGGTAAACGCAACACGAGAAGCAACGGTAGAACAATTAATTGAGCTTGCCATACCTAGAATTAACGGGCTCGCTCGCACAGGCGTGACGTCCGTTGAAATCAAATCGGGGTATGGGCTTACTGTTCAAGATGAAATTAAAATGCTCCGAGCAGCGAAGGCTCTCGAACAGCACTGCGCCATCAAAATAGAAACCACCCTGCTCGCCGCTCACACCATTCC
The DNA here is from genome assembly GCF_002877365.1 of Vibrio sp. 10N.261.55.A7. GTDB lineage: Bacteria > Pseudomonadota > Gammaproteobacteria > Enterobacterales > Vibrionaceae > Vibrio. Next base: position 5,342 of record NZ_MCWZ01000033.1, on the reverse strand, counting down.
GCCTGAGTACCAAGGTAAAGCAGACCAATACATCGACTTGATTTGTAACGAACTCATACCGCTTGTCGCGCAAGAACAACTGGCCTCTTCAGTGGATGTCTTTTGCGAGTCAATCGGTTTTAACCTCGAACAAACGGAAAAAGTATTTCAGGCTGCAACTCAGTATGGTCTTAAAGTCAAAGGGCATACTGAGCAACTATCTAATCTTGGCGGGAGTGCTCTGACCGCACGTTACAATGGCCTTTCTGTCGATCATATCGAGTATCTCGATGTGGAAGGTGTGATTGCATTATCAAACTCTAATACCATCGCGACGCTTCTTCCTGGCGCTTTCTATTTTCTTCGCGAAACACAGCTTCCACCCATAGATTTACTTCGACAGCACCAAGTTCCTATGGCCATCGCAACTGATTTTAACCCTGGAACCTCCCCCTTTGCTGACATCACAATGATGTTGAATATGGCTTGCACACTGTTTGGATTAACCCCGGAAGAGAGCCTTCGCGGCGTGACCTGTCATGCAGCTGCAGCACTCGGCCACCAAACAACTCGTGGTCAAATCGAAATCGGATTCGATGCTGATTTCGCTGTCTGGGATATTCCCCACCCGGCGGACCTCAGCTACCAAGTAGGTGTGCCTCGTCTCATTGAACGCATCATTGATGGCCGCCCTTGTGGCAGTGACCATCGCACAATCGATAACCAATCCTTGGTACCCAGCGAGACAGTAGACAGAGACTCAGCACACCGCAAAACTGGCGGAGGGAAATGAAGATGTCCGATTTAAACAAAGATCAGCTAACCAGTGACCAGCTAATCAATGAGCCCTTACTTAATGAGCCCAGAATCAATGAACACGCGGATCCCATCCTGACCAATCAAGAGTTTCATTGGCAAGGCAGGCACGATAGCGAAGACGGGGATCTAGGCACGCGTGTACATCATGTGATTAAACAGAAACAAGCTCATGAACTCAGTAAAGCAAGCCACTCTGTGAGTATTTTGGGATTTGCTACCGATGCAGGTGTCGCTCGTAATAAAGGCCGAATTGGTGCAAAAAAAGCGCCCGATCTTATTCGCCGCGCTCTCGCCAACATGGCCTGGCACAACGATGCCTCTATTACAGACTTAGGTAATGTCGTTTGCGAAGACGACTTACTCGAACAGAGTCAATTAGAAACAGCAGCAGTGATCACAACGGCACTCAAGCACAGCCCTGTTATTACACTGGGTGGCGGGCATGAAATAGCATGGGCTTCTTTCCTAGGCCTTGCTAATCATCTACAACTTAGTCAGCCAGCAGCAAAGCCTAAAATAGGCATCATCAATTTTGACGCGCATTTTGACCTGCGAGCTTTTACCAGTCAGCACGCAGACGTGAAACCAAGCTCAGGCACGCCTTTCAATCAAATTCATCAGCATTGTGCTGACAATGGCTGGGACTTCCACTACGCGTGCCTAGGTGTCAGTCGAGCAAGTAACACCGCCGCATTGTTCAAACGCGCAGATGATCTTGGCGTCTGGTATGTCGAAGACCATCAACTTTCACACATCAACCATATCTATCACCTAACGCAATTACAGCATTTTATTGATAACTGCGACTGTATCTATCTCACCATTGACTTAGATGTCTTTCCGGCTTCAACCGCTCCGGGCGTTAGCGCCCCGGCGGCACGAGGCGTGAGTTATGAATCATTAGCGCTGTTTCTTGAGCGCATTCTTCATTACAAAAACAAGCTCATGGTCGCTGACATTGCTGAGTACAACCCTACTTACGATGTCGATAGCCAAACGGCAAGACTTGCCGCGAGGTTGTGTTGGGATATCGCGAATGCGATGGCTGAAAACATAAACTCAAACCCTTTTGAAACACCATAAAAACAATACAAATAAATACTCATTAGTCACCCTACAAAAGATAAGGATCGTTACATGACGGAACGCCAGGCTGTAAATAATCGACTCGACACCTCTCGAATTATTCGTGCCCCTCACGGAACAAAACTTAGTGCTAAATCATGGCTAACCGAAGCACCGCTTCGTATGTTAATGAACAATTTAGACCCTGACGTTGCAGAGCACCCACATGCACTCGTTGTCTATGGTGGTATCGGACGTGCAGCACGTAACTGGGAATGCTACGACAAGATTGTAGAAGTACTTGAAAGGCTTGAAGACGACCAAACGCTGCTGGTTCAGTCTGGAAAACCAGTCGGTGTATTCCCTACACACAAAAACGCGCCTCGAGTGTTGATTGCTAACTCAAACCTTGTGCCTCACTGGGCAAACTGGGAGCACTTTAACGAGCTCGATAAACAAGGCCTTATGATGTACGGGCAAATGACAGCGGGAAGCTGGATTTACATCGGTTCACAGGGCATCGTTCAAGGTACTTATGAAACCTTTGTCTCTATCGCGAAGAAGCACTTCGATGGGAAAGCGAAAGGACGATGGATTCTGACTGGTGGTCTAGGCGGCATGGGCGGCGCTCAGCCACTTGCTGGCACAATGGCCGGTTTCTCCATGATTGCGGTTGAATGTGACGAATCTCGAATTGATTACCGTCTTCGCACTGGGTATGTGGATAAAAAAGCCACCAGCGTAGACGAAGCACTCGCAATGATTCATGAATCAGATGACCCTATTTCTGTTGGGCTTCTTGGTAACGCGGCCGACGTATTCTCAGAGCTCGTGGAACGAAACATCACTCCTGATGTGGTGACCGATCAAACTTCCGCACATGACCCACTTAATGGCTACCTTCCTCAAGGTTGGACGATGGAACGTGCCGCTGAGATTCGAACTCAAGACGAAGCGAAAGTCGTCAAGGCCGCTAAAGAATCCATGGCCATTCAGGTCAACGCTATGCTAACTCTTCAAAGTCGAGGTGCAGCAACGCTGGATTACGGCAACAACATTCGCCAAATGGCACTAGAAGAAGGGGTAGATAATGCCTTTGACTTCCCTGGCTTTGTTCCGGCATACATTCGTCCATTATTCTGTGAAGGTATTGGCCCTTTCCGCTGGGCTGCGCTTTCAGGTGATCCGGAAGACATCTACAAAACCGATCAGAAGGTTAAAGAACTCATCCCCGATAACCCGCACCTGCATAACTGGTTAGATATGGCGCGTGAACGTATTCAATTCCAAGGGTTGCCTGCTCGAATATGTTGGGTTGGCCTCAAAGACCGCGAACGTTTGGGGCAAGCGTTTAACGAAATGGTAAAGAATGGCGAGCTTAAAGCGCCAGTCGTGATTGGACGAGACCACCTAGACTCTGGCTCAGTTGCCAGCCCTAACCGTGAAACTGAAGGCATGATGGATGGCTCTGACGCGGTGTCAGATTGGCCTCTAATGAACGCTTTACTCAATACAGCTGGCGGCGCAACTTGGGTTTCACTTCACCATGGCGGCGGCGTGGGCATGGGCTTCTCACAGCACTCAGGCATGGTGATATGTTGTGACGGCAGTGACGATGCATCAGAGCGCATTGCACGTGTTCTGCATAACGACCCTGCAACGGGCGTCATGCGTCATGCTGATGCAGGTTACGACATTGCAAAACAGTGCGCTGCAGAGCAAGGGCTCGATCTGCCTATGCTTAATGAAGAACTTCGTGCGCTAAAAGGGTAATCGATACATTACCTAATTTGGCTAAATAATCGGCTCCATCTAACGAGCTATTGAATAATAAAGCCCTGAGTCCACACGACTGAGGGCCAAATAAAGAAAAGTAAAGGATCTATGAAGATGTTAAATCTACTGCTAAAGCCAGGGCACATTAGTTTAAAAGAGCTACGACAAGTCAGTCGCACGCCAATTAACCTGTCACTCAACCCTGATGCTGTTGCTGGAATTGAAGCGAGTACACAAGTGGTCGATCAGGTCATTGCTGAAGATAGAACCGTCTACGGCATCAATACCGGTTTTGGGCTTCTTGCGAACACGCGCATCGCACCTGAAGATCTCGAAACACTTCAACGAAGCATTGTACTTTCTCATGCCGCGGGCATCGGTAAACTTATGTCTGATGAAACGGTCAGGCTAATGATGGTGCTTAAAATCAACAGCCTAGCGCGTGGTTATTCTGGCATTCGCCTGTCTGTGATCAACGCTTTAATTGATTTAGTGAATGCTCAAGTATACCCATGTGTGCCGCAAAAAGGGTCGGTCGGCGCATCAGGGGATTTAGCCCCCCTTGCTCACATGAGTACGGTGCTACTCGGTGAAGGACAAGCAAGACACAACGGAAAAATCATCTCAGGTTTAGAAGCATTAAGTATTGCGGGTATCGCTCCGATCACGTTAGCACCCAAAGAAGGCCTAGCCTTGCTTAATGGTACTCAAGCCTCTACGGCCTTCGCATTGGAAGGACTGTTTGTCGCCGAAGATTTGTACGCGTCAGCCACCGTATGTGGCGCTATGACGGTTGAAGCTGCACTTGGGAGCCGACGCCCATTTGACCCACGTATCCACCGTGTTCGTGGGCACAGAACACAAATGGACGCGGCTGAGGCTTATCGCTACATCTTGGATGTCACGAGTGAAGTGGGTGAATCCCACACAGCGTGCGAAAAGGTTCAAGACCCCTACTCACTTCGTTGCCAGCCTCAAGTCATGGGCGCATGTTTACAACAAATCCGAAATGCAGCGTCAACGCTAGAAGTTGAAGCAAACTCAGTCTCCGATAATCCATTAGTTTTCGCCGACGACGGTGACATCATCTCTGGGGGGAATTTCCATGCAGAACCGGTTGCGATGGCCGCGGACAATCTAGCACTGGCCATTGCGGAGATTGGCAGTCTATCAGAAAGGCGAATGGCACTTCTCATCGATAGCGCACTAAGCAAGCTTCCACCATTCCTCGTGGATAATGGCGGCGTGAACTCAGGGTTTATGATTGCTCAGGTGACGTCAGCAGCGCTCGCTAGCGAGAACAAAACACTGGCTCATCCAGCGTCAATCGATAGCCTCCCTACATCAGCAAACCAAGAAGATCACGTATCCATGGCAACGTTTGCGGCAAGAAGGCTAAAATACATGGCGGAAAATACCCGTGGCATTTTAGCGGTCGAGTATTTGTCTGCAGCGCAGGGGCTAGATTTTAGAACACCATTGAAATCATCCACTCGCGTTGAAGAAGCGAAAGCGATACTGAGAGAAAAAGTCTCTTTCTATGACAAAGACCGCTACTTTGCTCCAGACATTGAACAAGCAAACTCGTTAATCAAGCTGGCAGTGCATAACCACTTGGTTCCAAAACACATTTTTACAAGCTATTAATTCACACAGAATTTAGAGACTGTATAAATAAGTCAATGCGTTACTCGTCATAAAGG
>NZ_MCWZ01000032.1 GCF_002877365.1 Vibrio sp. 10N.261.55.A7 | reverse complement strand
TCGTTTACCACAAGCGCAAACATTGTTTCTTCAATAAAAATGCCAAACCCGCCAAACATCGAACGAGACTTTACTCGTCCAAGCTGTTCGAACAGCCTCATTGAGTCTTTTAGTACTGGTTTATCCATGCTGTATATTCTCGGTGTATGTCTAATACGCCACCAAATCAGGTCCGAGAGGTTAGCAAAATATGCAGAAACTGTGTCATTTACAAGTAAACTTGGTGTATGCATGTTTGCCATCGGCAACCCCGCTACCTATCAGAAATCAAATCTAAGTAAGACATTCTGGTTTAGGCCGGAGGCTTTGCGTCCCATTCTTTCAAATGGTTTGCCCTGTGCGTGACTTTCAATTCATTAAGTTGAGTTAAATTAAATGAAGCTCACATATATCTTTCACTATGGTGATGTCCATTCAATAAATTCGTCTCATTAATGAGTCTAAACTATATCATAAAATACGCAAGTGCCGATAAATGATATAAGTATTATTTAGTTAGATCTTTCACGGTATTTCTTTCAACGATCTCAGGGTGCATTTCAAACACACGTTTTTCGTGGTTCTTATCTTTTATGCGTTCAAGTAATATCTCAAAAGCATTTTTACCCACACGTCGTTTTGGTTGATGGACAGTCGTCAATGGAGGAGAGAAATACTCTGCTAACTCGATATTGTCATAGCCAATAACTGAGATATCGTTCGGAACATTGACACCACGTTGCCCTAGTCGACTGATAAGGCCTAGTGCCATAGTGTCATTGAAACAGAAGATAGCGGTTGGTTTTTCATCCATGGCAACAATTTTGTCAGCGGCTAAAACGGCTGTATCGCATTCAAAGTTCCCCTCTAAAATCCAGTCTTCATCAATTTTAAGATTCGACTCAGTGAGAGCACGCTTAAAGCCTGCGATTCTTTCTTGGCAAGCGGCTTTTTCAAAGTGACCACTTAAGCACGCAATGTCGGTATGACCTTTCTCGATGAGGTATTTTGTTGCTAAATATCCGCCTTCTTCTGAGTTGTCGATAATTTTGTCAGCTTGAGAGCTTTCAGGCCCCCAGTCCATGACGACTTTTGGAATATCTGCATGGCGGTCAAGCATTTCTCTGAGTTCTTCAGTTAAGTCAGAACACATTACCAAAATGCCATCAACACGTTTCTCGGCCAGCATACGGATATAGTCGCGCTGCTTTTCATAAATACCGCCGGTGTTACACAAAATCAACGTGTAGCCTTGGCGATAGCAGTAGCTTTCTACGCCATCAATAACTTCTGAGAAAAACAGGTTTGTGGACTGAGTCACTAGCATCCCAATAGTGCGAGTCGTATTGCATTTTAGGCTTCGAGCGACTGCGCTTGGCGCATAATTTAACTCGTCGACGGCCTTGTTTACTTTTTCTTGGGTGCTCTCAGCCACAAAGCGTGTTTTATTGATTACGTGAGATACAGTAGTTGTTGAGACGCCAGCTAAACGAGCAACATCTTTAATCGTGGCCATAATTCATTCCTGTTAAGTGCGGTGCAATCGAGTTGCACTTACAAACAATTGTATTTCACTTCGCTTGAAAGTGTTAAACGACCAAAGTCTTCAAACGGTTAAAAATACAAAAACCGCCATAAATAGCGGTTTGTCTTTAATATAGTTGTCATTATCAGGGCTAATTTTAGACCTCATACGTGACACAAGCAACGAAAAGCGACGTCATTGGCGTGATCGGAAACGATAATTAGACAATATCATGGCAGTTTTATGACGTAAGGCTATTCACCTTTGAGGTATCGATTGTCTAATTTCAAAAATGCATATAACAATTCAGACACGGCAGCATAGAAACCAAACTCATCGAGCTGTTGGCACTTTTCGTTAAATTTAGGGATCCAAGAAAGCAGATGGACGGTAATGAACTGCTCTTGCTCAATAAATGCTTCGTCCATGTGCTTCTCTTGTTCCAGCTCATTGGAACGAATAATTAGGTTGCCTAGAAAATCGAGTTCAATGGCTAAATGGTCAGCGGGTTCATTTAAAGCCTCTTGCACAGAAACACCGTGTTTGGCCATTAAATCTGCGACGTCTTTGGCTGGAGTATCATTAAGAAGACCTGACTTACCGATATACATAGACGCATAAGGCAGCGCTGAATCCTTTTCAGACTTCAAGAATAGATCGCAAAAGTCAGCGGAAAGTTCCAATTGCGCATCTTCGCGATCTTGCAGTCGGTTTAGTGCATCAATTAAATGAGCAACCGATGCATTGAGTGTTTCATTTTCACCTAGCCCAGATAGAAAGGAGCGAATTTCAGGTGTGTGGTATTGAACCAAATCTTGCTCGGTTAATTCTTTGGCGAAGAGGCTTGATAGCCACCAGTATATTTCAGCGCGTTTTTCGTTAAATGTTTTTATTTCTTGCATTTTACTTTGCCTTTACAGAAATTCTTTTCATAGTTTAACGAATAAAAGTGAATAGCGGTAACGACGACTATGATAAAAAGTAGAAGAATATAGAGAAAAATGAACAGATTCGATTGGATTGTTTTGAATCAATAAAGCGCTGAAAATTTTCCTAATCGCCAGTATAGCGCTAGAATTGTGATGAATTATGAATAGAATGATGGCTGTAAAATCATTCAGACTAATAAATTAAGTGGTGCAAATGACCTATCATGTACTCGTTGTTGAAGATGACGCTGTAACACGAAGCAAGCTAGCCGGATATTTTAAAAATGAAGGCTACACCGTTAGCGAAGCCGAAAACGGTGAAGAGATGCGAGCAGCTTTGCAGCAAGCACCAATTGATTTAGTGATGCTCGATATCAATTTACCGGGTTCTGATGGCTTAATGTTAACAAGAGAGCTTCGTAGCCAGTCTGATATTGGCATCATTTTGGTGACAGGACGAACGGACAATATTGACAAAATTGTTGGCCTAGAAATGGGGGCCGATGATTACGTTACCAAGCCTTTTGAATTAAGGGAGCTCTTAGTTCGAGTCAAGAATTTGTTATGGCGCATTTCTACAGCAAAAAATGCTCATCAATCGGTAGATACTGCTGAGGCTGACGAAAATCTCGTTCGTTTTAGCGAATGGACGTTTGATATACAACGCAGAGCGCTCACACGCGATGGTGTACCCGTTAAACTAACAAAAGCGGAATATGAGCTGCTTGTGGCGCTGTCGTCGCATCCAAATCAAGTGCTAAGTCGGGAACGAATTTTAAACATGATTAGCCATCGAGTTGATGCGCCGAACGATAGAACCATTGATGTATTGATTCGTCGCATGCGAGCGAAAATGGAATATGATCCTAAGAACCCACAGATATTCGTCACTGTTCATGGTGAAGGTTATATGTTCGCGGGTGACTGACACTCTTGTTCAAAATCTCTTTCAAAAAAAAGCCCGAAATAACCTATTATTTCGGGCTTTTTTACGGTTCTTGCTATACCAAGTTAGAGAGCTTTCGGTGTATCTTCTGTTTCATTTAGAGCATCGTCTTCATAGGTAGCGGCTTTATCTCTTAGCGTTTGCCATATGGTGCCTAGCGTTTCATGCCAATAGCGTTCTGTCTGCTCTAAATATCGAGCCTTGGGTGTGTACTTTTCCCATGGCTGATTGATATTTTGATGCGCCAAATAGTTTGTTGGGGCTGGAATAGGCTTAATACCAGCGGAGAGAAATTCATTGATAGAACGCTGCATATGACTTGCAGAGGTGACTAAAATCAGTTTCTTTTGTCCAACAAAAGCGGCGGCTTGGCGAGCTTCTTCCCACGTATCTTGGGCTGTTTCTAGTAAGATTATGTCAGACTTAGAGACACCCAGAGCGAGTGCGACCTTAGCCATCATTCTCGCATTACTGAACTCAGAACCACCCGCATAGCCAGACAAGATGAGTTTAGAACCAGGATACATACGTGAAATACGAATACCTTCGCTCAACCTCATTAATGCTGTTCGGCTAAGCTCTGAGGTTGGAGGGATTTGGTCATCGACGACGTGCCCACTGCCGAGCACCATAATGTAGTCGATGGGTTCATCTATTGGTAAAAAGGCAGAGTAAGTTCTCTCCATTGGCATAAGCAATCGAGTAGAAACGGGTTGAAAAGCAATTAAGAAAATACCACAAAGAGAGAACAATACGACGAAACATCCTGTCTTTCGCTTGGCAGTAAACATGATAAGCATTAAGCCTAAAAAACCAACAATAAGCATTGCAGGTAAAGGCATCAGCAATGAAGAAACAATCTTTTTCAGCTCAAACATACAAAAATAGTCCGAAAAAACACCACTTGATAATAAATATAAGAGAATCCTTCTCTATTCCTACCATTCCTATGACAGAATAGCGGGACAATCTTTTATGATAACCCAACTGCTGGGACTGAAGACCTTAATTTCGACGATATTGCCCACAAATTTGTAAAAAATATTGATGGTTTCGATAAAGATGAGATTCGCCAAGTCATTGTTTGGGAAGACCTTCAAGTCACCTGTACTCTGCTCGGTTTTAATCATTGGTCGTTCCAAATGGCAAACTAGGACGCAATCAAGTTGTTCATTCATCACAACAGACCATTGAGGCCCAAGGTGCAACCCTCGTAAGTTTCGTGGTGGTTCAGCTGTTATGGCTTCACTTTTTTAGCTTAACCTGTGCTACGAAATAGTCTGTGCTAGTTAAGTATAGATACAGGTGAAAGTAGGGTAGTCGTGCCTCGACTATTTTTATAACCATCATGGGTTAGTTTATAAGATGGTTATTTGTGGCAATATTCCGAAGGGTAAGCCACACAGAAATTCAGTTTTAGCCTTAGAAAGAATGAAAGCCAAAAGACGCGTATCAACGGATTGATGGTGCTAGCTTTGAAGTCTGAGGAAAAATTGGGAATGTGTTCATTCTGCGTTTGCAAAGGGAGCATGCAGTGTATGAGGGAATACCAGAAAAGATGTATTGGCTCTGGAAAAACAATCGTGTCAACAGAGCCTTACCTCTCATTAGGTGGATACATAAAGGTATCCGCAAAGAAGAAATAGAAAACAGGACTAGGAATGAGTGAGAAGACTCTCAATGTTGCTGAGCAGCCAATCGATGAATTGGTAAGCTGGGTTCAGCAGCACGATTTCTCATTGAACTTGTCGAATGAGCGGCTTGCTTTTTTAATTGCATTGGCCGTACTCAACGACAATAGGTTTGACGAAGAATTAGGTGAAGGTGAATTGCACGACGCATTCACCATTGTCACCCGAATGTTTGAAAGCACCGGTGAAGCATCCGCGTTTCGTGCCAACAATGCCATTAATGAGCTTGTTAAACAGCGCTTGATCAGTCGTTTTACGAGTGAGGTTAATGACGGGGCCAGTATCTATCGATTGTCGTTGCTAGCCATTGGCATTACTGATTATTACGTACGACATAGAGAATTCTCCAAGCTCAAGTTATCGATTCAGCTATCTATGGCCGCTGATGAGATGGAAAAAGCATCCAAAGCCGCAAATGAAGGTGGTGATGCTTCGCATTGGAAAAAGCGTGTCTATGGCGTATTAAAATACTCCGTTGCAGAGATATTTGACCAGATCGATCTTAATCAACGAGTTATGGACGAGCAGCAGCAGAGCGTCAAACTGCAAATTGCAGAGCTGCTCAATAAAGATTGGCGTGAAGCGATTAACAATTGTGAATCTTTATTATCTGAAACATCTTCAACTCTGAAAGAGTTACAAGACACACTGCAGGCTGCGGGTGACGAGATTCAAACGCAAATTCTCGATATACAAGGCTTAATCTACAGTCACTCTGAGCATGAAGATATAGAAGAAGCGCTGTTCAACCTGCAAACTAAGCTCGATAGAATCACGAGCTGGGGACAACAGGCCATTGACTTATGGATTGGCTACGATCGTCATGTCCACAAATTTATTCGTACTGCCATTGATATGGATAAAAACCGTGCTTTCAGTCAACGCCTTCGTCAGTCCGTTTCTGATTACTTTGATGCACCGTGGTATTTGACTTATGCAGATGCCGAGCGATTGAATGATCTTCGTGATGAAGCATTAGTCCTTCGTGATGATGAAGTCACCGGTCAAGTACCAATGGAAGTGGAATATGAAGAAATTCAACAGATTAATGATGAGCTATCGAATCGCATAAGTTCGATGCTTAAAGTCCATAAAGAGCAGGGGAGTGCCATCGACTTAGGTCGAGTGCTGCGTGATTACCTCAATACTCACCCACAGACTCAACATTTTGATTTAGCCAGAATGGTTATCGATCAAGCGGTTCGTCTCGGTTATTCAGAATCTGATTACCGAGCGATTCAACCTGATTGGCAAGCAATTAACGATTTTGGTGCAAAGGTACAAGCGAATGTCATCGACAGATACTAATGAATACATGCCAGAAAACCTGGCTAAAGCAATTTCAAACCCTCTATTCCCTGAACTCGACAGTGTTCTTCGTTTAGGGCGTCATATCTCGAGCGAAGATCTCGATAAACACGCTCTATTGACCGATTTTGAAACAGAACTAGCCCTGTTCTATCAGCGTTATAACGTCGAATTGGTCAAAGCGCCCGAGGGGTTCTTTTATCTTCGTCCACGCTCAACGTCGTTGATCAGCCGCAGCGTTCTTTCAGAGCTCGATATGCTGGTGGGCAAAGTACTGTGTTTTCTTTACCTCAGCCCTGAGCGTCTTGCCCACGAAGGTATATTCACCAACCAAGATTTATACGATGAGTTACTTAATCTTGCTGATGAAAAGAAACTGATGAAATTGGTGACAAACCGAGCTTCAGGATCGGATCTAGACAAAGAGAAATTGTTCGAAAAAGTGAGAACTTCCCTGCGTCGATTGCGTCGTTTAGGGATGGTAATCAGCGTCGGTGAATCTGGGAAATTTCAGATAAGCGAATCGGTTTTCCGCTTCGGCGCTGACGTACGTGTTGGCGACGATATTAGAGAAGCACAATTGAGACTTATCCGAGACGGTGAAGCGGTTGTGCACGCTCAAAAGCCAAGCCAAGGGCAATTACTTGAAGAAGATGACATGCAAGACGGCAATGTTGACATTAACAGTGCAGAAGTAGAGCAACAAGATATGGAAGATAACGCATGATTGAACGAGGAAAATATCAATCACTGACCATGATCAATTGGAACGGTTTTTTCGCACGTACCTTTGATATTGATGATTTAGTTACCACATTGTCAGGCGGCAACGGAGCGGGTAAATCTACCACGATGGCGGCCTTTATCACCGCGCTGATACCAGACCAAAGCCTGCTTCACTTTAGAAACACAACGGAAGCGGGTAGCTCGCAAGCATCTCGAGATAAAGGTTTATACGGTAAGCTGCAACCTGGAGCATGTTATGCCGCGTTGGACGTGGTGAACTCGAAGAATCAACGCTTGCTGTTCGCTGTTAAGCTTCAGCAAGTCGCAGGTCGAGATAAAAAAGTCGACATTAAGCCGTTTGTCATTCAAGGCTTACCTAGCCACATTAAACCGACAGATGTTCTGATCGAAAGCGTGTCCGATAATCACGCGCGAGTACGCCAGATAAACGAAGTGAAAGAAGTCTCCGCTCAGTTCGAGGGGGCTCATTTTAAAGCGTTTACGTCGATCGTTGATTATCATGCTCAGATGTTTGAGTATGGTGTGGTGCCGAAAAAACTGCGTAACAGCAGCGATCGTTCTAAATTCTACCGATTGATTGAAGCATCACTTTACGGCGGTATCTCGAGCGCTATTACGCGTTCATTAAGAGACTATTTGTTGCCACAAAATGGTGGTGTGAAGAAGGCATTCCAAGATATGGAATCCGCTCTTCGAGAGAATCGCATGACGCTTGAGGCAATCAAAACCACCCAAGCCGATCGAGATTTATTTAAAAACCTAATTACAGAATCAACCAACTACGTTGCCGCCGATTACATGCGTCACGCAAATGATCGCAAGGCTAAGCTCGATAATACGCTTGCTCTGCGCTCTGAACTCTTTAGCTCTCGCAGCACTTTGATTGAACAGCACACATTGCTGACTAACGTTCAGCAAGAGATCGAGGCGATTGTCGAAAGTGAAAGTGCGTTAGAACAAGATCATCAAGGTGCTTCCGATCACCTTCAATTGGTTCAAACGGCGTTACGCCAACAAGAAAAGGTTGAACGCTATCAAGGAGACCTAGAAGAGCTAAGCGAGCGCTTGGAAGAGCAGTTGATGGTTGTTGAAGAAGCACAAGAACAGCTTCTCACTGTAGAGCACCAAGCGCATATCGCTGAAGAAGAAGTCGACAGCTTAAAGACGCAGCTCGCGGATTATCAGCAAGCACTAGATGTTCAGCAAACCCGTGCTCTTCAATATCAACAAGCGATCGAAGCCCTCAATAAAGCTAAAGCTCGACTAAACGATGAAGGATTGAGCCCAGACTCGTCAGTGGCAGTACTGTCTGAATTAAAACAAGCGGAAGCAAAAGGCACGACTGAGCTATTGGCGGTGAAGCATAAACTCGATGTTTCGTCTGCGGCGGCTGAGCAATTTGAATCGGCGCTAGCGTTAGTGCGACGCATTGCTGGCAATGTAGAACGCAGCGAAGCCGCAAAATCGGCTCAAAACATTCTGCAATCCGCTCGTGACGCGGAACAAACCAGCCAGAATGAACAGCAGTGGAAAGCTCAGTATCGCAACGTTGAGCGTCAATTGGCTCAACAGAAACAGCTTTTGTCTTCAATTGAAGAATATCAGAAACAGTTTAACGTTAAACTCGTTGATGAGATGACGTTAGAGCAAGAGCGAGAGCACCATTCTGAGCAGATTGAAAGTGTAGAATTTTCTCTTGAAGAGTTACGTGAACAACGCAGTGAGCAGCGCAATCAACAGCAGCGCGTTCAGGCCGAGATCAAAAAGCTTGAATCCATTGCGCCGAATTGGATAGCCGCGAACGATGCGTTGACAGCATTGGCTGAGCAAAGTGATGCTGAGCTGTATGACAGCCATGCTGTGATGCATCAAATGCAACAAGTGCTCGAACAAGAGAAAACACTGTCATTCGAAAAAGACAAACTGGCTCAGCGTCGTTCTGAACTGGATTCTGATATCGAACGTCTAGCCTCACCAGGTGGCTCTAATGATCCACGTTTAAAAGGATTAGCGGATACTCTGGGTGGTGTATTACTGTCTGAAATCTATGATGACATCACCATTGATGACGCGCCTTACTTCAGTGCGATGTATGGCCCAGCTCGCCACGCTATTGTGGTTTCTGATCTAACGGGTATCAAAGAAAAGTTGGTGGATTTAGACGACTGCCCAGAAGATCTCTACATCATTGAAGGGGATATCGACGCATTTGATGATAGCTCGTTTAATGCGGATGAATTGGAAGGCGCGGTTTGTGTTCTGCTGAACGAACGTCAAATGCGATACTCACGCCTTCCAGAGATCCCTCTGTTTGGCCGCGCTGCTCGAGAGCAGAGACTAGAGCTACTTCGTGATCAACGTGAAGAGGTTGTCGAGAAGCACGCGAAAGCGGCTTTTGACTCGCAAAAGCTGTCTCGTTTGTATCAAAGCTTCAACCGATTTGTGTCGTCTCATATTCAAATAGCGTTTGAAAACGATCCAGAACAAGCATTAGTAAAACAGCGAGAGCTACAAACTCAAGCGAATAGAACGCTTTCTGAACTCGCGGAGAAAGAGCAACAATTTACCACTCAGAGACAAGCGAGTAAGCATGCACTTACTGTTTTAGACAAGTTAGTGCCTATGATGGCGCTGGTTGAAGAAGTGGAACTCACTGAACGCTTTGAAGAGCTCGAAGCGAAAGTGGCTACTCTAAGCGAAGCAAAAGCATTTTTGAACCATCACGGGCAAGATGCACTGAAGCTAGCCAAGGTCGTCAATGCGCTTGAGAGTGACCCTGAGCAATTTGATGCGCTTGCACTTGAGTACAAACAGGCGGATGAAAAACTACAGGCACTTAAGGCTGATATCTTTGCTGTGTCAGACTTGGTCGAACGTCGTCAGTATTTCGCGTATTCCGATTCGGTTGAACTGCTAAGCAAGAGCAGCGAGCTCAGCGAGCAGCTTAAGTTGAAATTGGTCGATGCTGAGCGTGCAAGAACAAGGCATCGTGAAGAGTTCAAGCAGGTGCAAGGCCAAATGAGCCAATACCAGCAAGTACTGGCGTCATTAAAAAGCTCCCATCAAGCGAAGCAAGAGACAGTTCAAGAGTTTAAGCAAGAGCTCAAAGAGTACGGTGTGAGCGCAGATGAAGAATCGTTAGAGCGCGCGCAACGTCGTAAAGATGAATTGCACGAGCAACTGCACACAACTCGAAACAGAAAGAGTGAATGTGACAGAACTATAACGTCGACTGAGCTAGAGATGAAAGGGCTCACCAAGCGTCTTAGAAAAGTACAAAAAGAGTATATTGAGCTGCGTACGTTCGTTGTTGCCGCGAAAGCAGGTTGGTGCTCGGTATTGCGCTTAGCCCGTGAAAACGATGTCGAACGTCGACTGCATAAGCGAGAGCTAGCTTACTTGTCGGCAGGGGAGCTTCGCTCAATGTCCGATAAGTCGTTGGGTGCGCTTCGTTTAGCCGTGGCTGGCAATGATGATCTGCGCGATGCATTGCGCTTATCTGAAGATAACGCCCACCCAGAGCGCAAAGTACTTTTCTATATCGCGGTTTATCAACACCTTCGCGAACGTATTCGTCAGGATATTATTCATACCGATGATCCTGTTGAAGCGATTGAAGAAATGGAAGTCGAGCTTGCTCGCTTAACGGAAGAGTTGACACTTCGAGAAAATCGATTGGCGATCAGTTCAGACTCCGTAGCCAACATTATTAAGAAGACGATCTTACGTGAGCAAAACCGAATCCGCATGCTGAACCAAGGATTATCGAACATTGGTTTTGGTCAGGTTAAAGGTGTTCGTCTCAATGTAAAAGTGAGAGAAAGCCACGAGATTTTACTCACTGGCCTAGCGGATCAGCAGGCGCAGCACAAAGACCTATTTGAAAGTTCTCGATTTACCTTTTCAGAAGCGATGGCCAAATTGTTCCAGCGTGTTAATCCGCATATTGATATGGGACAGCGTTCTCCGCAGATTCTTGGAGAAGAGCTACTGGATTACCGAAACTACCTAGAGCTCAGCGTTGAAGTAAATCGTGGCTCTGACGGTTGGTTACAAGCGGAATCTGGCGCTCTATCCACGGGTGAGGCGATAGGTACGGGTCAATCCATCTTATTGATGGTTATCCAGAGCTGGGAAGAAGAGTCTCGCCGTCTTCGCAGTAAAGACATTGTTCCTTGTCGACTGTTGTTCCTAGATGAGGCCGCTCGCCTGGACAGCAAATCGATATCGACTCTGTTTGAACTGTGTGATCGTTTAGACATGCAATTACTGATTGCGGCTCCAGAAAATATCAGCCCAGAGAAAGGAACAACTTACAAGCTGGTGCGTAAGATCTTTAAAGATCACGAACACGTGCATGTTGTTGGCTTACGTGGATTTGGTCAGACGCCAAAACAGACGTTGATGTTAGATGAACTAGAGACAGGAACATTGACTGAGGATTCGTCAGAACTGACGAACTAAGTTGAGCATGTAACTGCTACAAAAATGCCTTCCATATGGAAGGCATTTTTTATACTGCTATTTGGGTACTTGACGAGTAAACGGTTAAGTATCCGTCTCCGTAAGTCATTACCTCAGTAAACCCTTACGTTGTTACCCTTGTCTGCTACGTTTGTCTGCTAACCAAGGTGACTAGCCCGATATTTTGTTATCAAATATACCAAACTGTTTTGCCGCGTAAGCAACACGCTCGGCTGGTTTCGGGTATTCAGCGGGTGTTCCCAAGGTCTCTATATGGTGCAGCCTTGGTAGCAAGCCTGCCCCGTTTGCTATCTGAATGGCAAGCCCAGGACGTGCGTTAAGCTCAAGAACCATTGGACCTTCTTCTTGGTCAAGTACCATGTCGGTACCCATATAGCCAAGCCCTGTCATTTCCCAAGCACTAGAAGCGAGAGTTAGGAGTTTTTCCCAATGTGGAACCTGCAGCTGGCTCAGTTCTTGGTCTGTGTCTGGGTGGTGGGTGATAGGCTTATCAAATTGCACCGCTCGAACAGCTCTGCCTGTCGCAATATCGATTCCGATACCAACGGCACCTTGGTGAAGGTTCGCTTTACCATCGGACGCCGCCGTTGAGCATCGCATCATTGCCATCACAGGGTAACCCTTAAAAACAATGATACGAACATCTGGTACGCCTTCAAAGCTATAACCATCAAAACATGAATCGAACTTGATCAAGTTTTCTACGACGGCCACGTCATTCTTGCCACCAAGAGAAAACAGGCCAGCTAGAGCGTTACTGATGTGCCTTTCGACATCTTCCTTACCAACGGTGTCACCTGAAGGCTTAGTATAAACACCGTCTTTGTGAGAAATGATAACAAGGATTCCCTTACCACCACTTCCTTGAGCGGGTTTAATAACAAAGCCAGGCCAGTTAAGAACCATCTTATGGATGCTCTTTACCTCGGCTTGGTGACTGATCACACCAATCAATGCAGGCGTAGTACAACCCGCTTGCTCGGCGATGATCTTAGTTTTTAGCTTGTCGTCCACTAGCGGGTACTTTGAGCGATCATTGTAACGAGCAATAAAGCTGTGGTTACGTTGATTCATGCCCATAATACCCTTGTGACGCAACTTACCCGGAGACGTAAACTGTGAAAACATATTTAGTCCTCCGCTAAAGGTTTAAAGCGACGTAGTTCTGTCAAACGGTAACCAGTGTATGTACCAAGTAGCAAAATTGCCGCAAGTACAATCAGCTGTAGGCCAATAAAGTTAAAGGTTAAGTGTTGTACGTAGCTATTTGTCATTGCAAGGTAAACGAGTACCGCGGTAAGCAATGAGCCACCACCTTGAAGAACCACTTCTTTAGGGCCTTCTTCTTCCCAAAGGATAGACATACGTTCGATCGTCCAAGAAAGGATAATCATAGGGAAGAACGTGATCGATAAGCCTTCAGTCAGACCAATCTTGAACGCAATAACCGTAAAGATTGAAATAATCATGATAACGGTGATGATGACCGCGGATATTCGCGAGACTAGCAAGAGGTTTAGCTTGGACAGATAACTACGAATGATTAAACCCGTACCGACAATGAGCAAGAAACCAACAATACCGGTCACCAGTTGAGTTTGAACGAACGCGACGGCGATGAGCACTGGCATGAATGTGCCCGATGTCTTTAGACCGATGATGACACGAAGGAACACAACTAATAGCGCACCAATTGGGATCAGCATGATGGTTTTAAACATCGCTTGTTCTTCAAGAGGTAGGCTATGAATCGAAATGTTTAATAAACCATCTGATTCCACTTTGTCGTTTGTCGCCTGCTTAGGAGACACTTCCTGGGCAATCATAGTGAAATGCACTTGGCTATTTTGACCACCGACAATATCAAGCAATGAAACGTTAGATTCATCCCAGATGAGGAGGTTATCTTGAGTTTCAGGAGTGCCAGATGTTGGGTTAAACAATTCCCACTTCTTGCCATCCCAAACTTGGTTCATCTGTTGGATGCTTTGACGGCGACGGCCATCTTCTAGCTCGATAACACCGACAACTTTGCTAGGAATCTGTGCGTAAGCCAATAACTTATCAACGGCTTCAACCTTTGATAAGCGGTTTAAGATCAAGGCTGAGTTCTGACTTTCATTGTCGTTTAGCGTCTTGATGAGTTCTCGAGTAAAAGTCACATCGTCTGCAGAGCGTTGGTTTGCACGTTCAATCAGTGCATTGGCTGCCGCTTCCATCGGGCCATCAAATGTTGGTTTAACAATTTCGCCCGTAGGTTTTACATCTTCAACGACGGCTTGAGGGTCAACCAAAAACTGAGTTTTATAGTAAATGGTTTGAGAGCCACTTGCTTGACGAATAGACCATTCGGCACGGCGACCTGAATCGGTATTAAGGTAAGAAACGCCATAGCCTGGTGATGAGGCTGATTCACTAATCAGCGTGTATCCAGCTTGAGTCAGTGGCGCTGCAAGCGATGCTTTAACAGGTTTGTTCTGGGTGGTAAACTCTACGCGAGCTTCTATGTCCCAAACTTGACGTGTTTCTCCAGGGGTCCAAGGCACACCGTAAGTATCATGTCTCATAATACTCAATGCAATCCCTGCTACTATCAGAAGAGCGACTGATAGATAAAATGGTATTTTTGAAGTCATAAACTGCCTATTGTTTTTATTTACTGTCCGTATGTATGTAATTACGACTGATATCGACTAGCGCTATGTCGCGAATGAACTCTCGTCCTAATAAGATAGGATGACTCATTTGAGAGCGGTCTGCCAACGTAAATTGCGCTTTTTCTTGAATTTTGCCAACTCTGACCCAAAGTTCTACGACCGCTCGGCGTTCAACATTTTCACTGGTTGACTGACGAATTTTTACATGGCGAACGATAGGCAGCTCTATCCAATTTTCGTCAGTGAGCTTTGTTACACCGTCTGCTAAGTGAAAACGGACCCAATTGTTGCCATTTCTCTCAAAATACTCAATGTCCACGGCGTTTAATGAAGATGTTGCCGCTCCCGTATCAATTCGTGCGTCCAGAGTCTGATTGATAGCATCAATTTCAACATGTTCAATCGCACCTAGGAGTATCTTATCGGTTGTAGAGGTAGTGACGCTGACTGGAACAACCGGCGCAGCTTCCTCTTCCTCTTCAGTAGCCACAACAGGAATATTGGACTGAGACAGGGTAATCGTAGCGTGCTCAATTTGCTCTTGTAGGTAGACAATTTCAGCCTCTAGGCTCTCGACGTAATCCATTTGATTACTAACCGACAGGGCCAGATTATTGAGCCTATTGGTGAGGTGAGCATTGGAGTCATTAATTGCAGACATGGTTTCTTGGTGATTTTGCTCGCCATTGGTGAGAGCACATCCGGAAAGCAACCCTAGAACGAGGACTGGCGCTAATCTTTTAAACATTGAAAACCTTAAAGGAATTTTGAGCATAATTAATGGTGATTCTGCCGAGATAGAGCGGGCTTTTTACGTTATCTATCTTATGTCAGCAGAAGATATATCTAATCCAGTAAAAGACAAGTTAGAGTATTGTCAAATATGGTCTGTTTGTGACTGTGGTTAGTTCGAGTCTATGGTTTCCTCGCGACTAAGATGGCGCGACGGGGAGCCGGATGGCCTTCGCGCGTTTTACTTGGGTCGCTTGGATCAAGGTAGTCGGGTAGTGAATTG
>NZ_MCWZ01000031.1 GCF_002877365.1 Vibrio sp. 10N.261.55.A7 | reverse complement strand
GTAGTTGTTAATAACACTTCGTATATACCAGTATTTTAATTCGTTATTTCTGATATAACAATCGAGCTTTCTCCCGATTCTGCCAAAAAACATATTCTCTTACAAAGTATATTCAGGCAAAAAAAACTCACTAATCTTTTGATTCAGTGAGTTTAATTGTAGTTGGAAAATCAATAATAGAAAGCTAAAGAGAAGTTAATAGCCCGTTAGTTGCATAAAACCTTGAACTTGATGTGAGCCTGATGTATTTATCGGGCCCTCCCAATATGGGATAAGGAATGGTAGCTGTAGGTTATTATTCACCGCAGTCACTTTGAGATCGATACTGTATTCTGGTATCACTATATTCCATTCGAGAGGAACACGTTTTCCCCCGTCCAAGATCTGGCTTTTCATCGCTTTTAATGAAATCTGATCTTCGCTTAACGCGATGGTATTTCCAGTCTTACTGATGATACTGCCAAATAGGTAGGGCATTTGATCTTGATGACGATAACGACTAATGGTTAGCGTTTCACTTTTATTGAGCTCAATAACAAACCAGTCCCAACCTTTCTGACGTTGAGATATGAGTTGGCTACTCCACTCTTTACTCATCCAAGCACTGCCTTTGACTCGAATCAGTTTATTGCCATCGAGGTTCATTTCGCCACTCACCGACAAAAAAGGCGCACTTATATTGAAAGCAGCAATGGGTAAAAGATCGTGCTTAGGTTGATAGCCATTGTCACCTAACAGAGCGAAAGGGCCAATCATTTGGTTATGGAGTTTTAAACTGAATTCATTGGTTGCCACATTGAGATCACCTGGGAATGGCGTAGTTCCAAGAGATTCCCAATTCCAGTTATCAATCCAAAGCCGAAAAGGGTTGATGGTCATCCCTGCCTGCCCTATTCCTCCTCGAGCCATTCGTTGTTCTTTCCATACTTGCGTTTCGTTAGAAACAACGATATGTGAAATATAGACCTGAGGATTTTGCCAGCCGACCATTTTCCTTTCATCACTTGCTATTCGAAAGTAGCTCCACTGAACCGCGTATTGAAGCCCCTCTTCATCTTCTACATTAGCAAAATATTGCCACCATTCATGTTGGTAATCAGGGTGGAAACGAAAATCACTTGGCAATGTTACGGCAGTATCCGGTAACACAGGTTCAAAGACATGTTTCTGAATCATGTCCACAACAGCATGCTGATTGATCGGTTCTTGCTTGCCAAAACGAGTAAAGTCCATGTAGAAAAACCCGAGAACTATGGCGACGACAAGAGTCGCTAGCGCCATTCTCAATAGGGTTGATTTTCGTTGTATCTTCAGCTTCTTCATTTATAAAGAATCTCGCAATGACTTCATCGGCGTGCTTCGAATAGAGCGAAGTACTGGCAAGGCACCTGCTAACATGAGTGACGCAAGCACCCAAAAGATCGTTTTTGCATAAGCCAGTGGGACGAACTGCAGCTCTAAAGTCCAACCGAATGATTGCTTAATCACCACATCGACGACTAAATTAGCCAAAGCCAAACCAAGCGGCGTTGCGATCGCAATAGAAATCATACAAAACACCAGTAATTGAAGGCCGCTGATGACGACTAACTCCTTACCTGATACGCCAAAACACCGCAGCAATGAAATATGTCTTTGGCGAGAGACTTCACCTGCCAAAGTCGCAAAGAAAATCCCACAAACAGCAATGAACAGCGTAATGTTGCCCAAGGTGTCAGCAATAGCAAACGTTCGGTCAAACAACTTCATTGCCTGAGAGTGTATATCGCTGTTGTCATACACTCTATCAGCGCTCAAACGAAAAACGGACGCTAAACGATTCTTCAAACCTGACGCATTAACACCGTGTTTTAGTTGTACCCCGAGCCCGACATCGCCCGAGCCAGCATAACTATTGAGCCAATTTCTATGCGATAACAGTACTTGGTTATAAGGGTTACCGTAGTCGTAATAAACCCCCACTACTTGCCAACGCTGACCTGTTTGCGATGAAAGATTAATAAAATCACCAGGCCTAATTCCCAGTTTCAACGACATCGATTCGCTTATCATCACACCTTTGGAGTGATGGAGATGGTACCAATAGTTAGGTACGCCAAGTTTCACTGTCAACGCATCCAATTCTGCATCTGTCGAGCCAGTACTGACCACTTGAAGCATACCTTGCTTAGTCGATTCATCTTTTTCCCAACGCCACCAAACACTCTCTACTTCAGGCTGCTTTTGTAACCATGAACTCAAACGTGCTGCAGAACTGTTGCTTGGGTAGATATACACATCGGCGGCAAGTCTCTGAGTTAACCATTTATCTGTAGTATCTCGGAAGCTACCAATCATGGTTTCGACACCAATATTACCAGCCATAGCCAGCATGAGTGCCATGGTTGCGACACCTCGGTAGCTCATGCTTGCTGCCGCATCCGAAAAGAACCAGCGCATTTTGACCCATCGAAGTGAGTAGGTAAAACTAGTGAATACTTTCCAGATAAGATAAGGAGTGAACAGCGCGACACTGGTGAGCAACAAGGCAATAAGTGTGAAGCCTGTCTCTTGAGTCTGCGGGACTTGGTACACCGCAATACCGACCACGCATAGCATACAGGCAATAAAAGCTTGGAAAGTAAATTCCACACCAGCAAAGCGCACCAAAGAGAGACGAGATGTTAATCGATTTGGCTGAGATCGAAGCAATCGAACTAAGGGCCAAATGCAGGCAATGATGACGCCTATCAAGCACATCCCAAGACTGTAGAAGCTTGAATAATAACTCCAGCCAATATCAATGCCTATATTCGCATCGTACAACTCTCCTAAACTTGTCGACACCGATGGAATCAGCTGATTTGCCAGTGTTAAGCCTAAAATATTACCGAGCACCCAACTGATCAAAATCATACTAGACAGCTCAAGCGACAATGCTCGAGCCAGTTGCCAACCTGATACCCCCGTTTGCCTTAACATACCAACGAGCGGCTGACGCTGAACAAAAGATAAAGAAATCGCTTGATAGAAAATGAATAGACCAACAACGAACGACAACATTCCCAATGCCGTCAAATTCGTATGAAATGCTTTAGTCAGTGATTCTAGCTCTGTACGAGAACTTCTCGATAAAATCAATCCGTTAGGAAGACTGCCTTTGAGTTTGAGTAACTTGGTTTTAGGCATGTCCGCACAAGCAATCATATCTATGCCTGAACTGCGGTTTAGCATTTTCAGCAAGGATATATCGGCAATCATTCGAGTGCCGGCCAGGTTGTTATTTTTATCTACGATGATAGGCCCTAAACGAGAATGATCGTTTAAGGTCATGAAGTCACCGTCACTCCAATCAAACCGCTTCGCTAACCCTTCACTCACCACAATCGGATAGGGTGGCCTCATGAGTTCGAGGCTTTTCAATTTCTTCAACGAAGCCCCTTGAGTGACTTGGAGCATCGCAATCGGATCAATTCCAACTAAAACAAGTTCAGCGCCACTCGCTGTTTTGACCGCTTGTTGGTCAAATGGGACGCATTCATGGAAACCATCACGGCGTAGTTGGATATACAAACCCTGCGGAACGTTATTAGAAACGTGTTTTGGTCGAATTCGATAGGGTAGCGGGTTGGAAAAAAGTTTCTCACCATCAGCATAGCTTTCACGAGCATGGTGATTAATCGAGGTCACACCAACCAATAGAGAAACACCGAGCGTCAGCCCGAGAAGAACGAGTATAATTTGAAGGGGGTAACGACGATAGTGCCCTAGTAGCGCTTTAACTACGGGCCATAACATGTAGTTGTCCTCCTTGAAGACGAATACGCCCTTCCATGTGTTCAGCCACTTTCTCACTGTGTGTGACCAGTAATAAAGTACATTCTAATTGCCGAGTTAGAGACGTCAGCAAACGCATTACTGCCTCAGCATTTCTCTCATCTAAGCTACCGGTTGGCTCATCCGCCAACAGAATTTTGGGCTCCATATACAGCGATCGAGCAATGGCAGCGCGTTGCTGCTGTCCACCAGACACTTCTTCAGGATAACGCCCGAGCAAAGGCATAAGATCAAGCGCCGATAAGATTTGGCGCCACAAACCTTGATCTTCAGGTAAGCCCTTTAATTGTCGACAGAATCGAATGTTGTCAGCGATATTGAGCGTAGGGAGAAGATTAAACTGTTGAAATATAAGACCAACATTATTACGGCGGTAGGCTGTTCTGTGATTCTCAGAGCTAGAATGCATAGAAAAGTTTGGGTACCAAACTTCACCAGAATCGATGGTATCAAGCCCTGCAATGAGATTTAAAAGTGTGCTTTTACCGGTACCACTCTCTCCCATGAGAGCGACTTGGTCACCTTGATTTAATGTTAGCTCAGCGCCTTGTAAAACAGGGTGAAATTCACCACCATCAACATATCCTTTACATAGGTCCTTCAGCTGTAACATTAAATAGCTCACGATAATCAGACTAGGATGGTGAATCTACACTAAATTTCGCATTCTAGGAAGTATTTTGGATACTAGATCACAAGATATGCATCAAAATGCAAACAACAAACGCGTCACCTCTCATTTTCAATCAAGTTATTCATCCATTTTTTACTTTTTATACGGTATAAAGACCCAAACCACTTAATGACCTCTTCGGTTAAGAACAGAAGATAAACCCATTCAGGCTCCAACCCCAACCACATTGCCGCAAATGCCGCCAATGGAATTCCGATGAGCCACTGCGCAACCAAGTCCTGATAAAGACAGAACTTCACATCGCCACCCGCTCTCAAAATTCCGTTTATCGCCATCATGGGTATAGAGCGTACAATTAAGCCAATACTAAGAATGAAAATGAATTTTTCTGAGAGCGTTCTTGTTTCTTCCGTCAATGCACTAAAAGCATTCAATATCGGCGCATGCACGACATAGAGCAAAATAGACACCGCTATACCCACAACAAAATTGACAACGAGCAAAGCGAGCGCTTGATGATACACAGCCTCATACTCTTTCGCGCCTAGCTTATTACCGACAAGGACAGCTGCAGAGCTCGACATACCGATCATTAATGCCAATGAGATCGATTCAACCGGTGTCATCACAGACAAAGCCGCTAAGCCTTGCACACCCGATTGCCCCATGATCGCATGATAGGCGAACAAACCTCCGGCCCACGCAAGAAAGTTAAATGTGGTTGGTAACGATAGCGATAAGAATCGGCTAACTTTAACCCAATCAATCGCCGCTTTTATATCTGCCACCCCAAAGGCTAATAGATGCTTCTTAGCGTACAAATATCCATAGAGGGTCAGAACTTCAATAGCACCACTGGTTATCGTCGCTATCGCCGCACCTTTAATACCCAGAGCAGGAAAACCGAAGTGACCAAAAATTAGAATCCAATTTAGAAAAATATTCGACAATATCCCGATGCCGCTAAAGAACGTACTTATCCCTGGTTTATGGATCGCTCTTAACCCAACCGACATACTGGCCACACACGCGACAGCCAACATGCTCACGGAAGCGATCTGTAAATACTCGCTACCGAGTTGATTAATCGAAGGAGAGTCGGTTGTTAGCCCCATAATTTGACTTGGGAATAGAATAAAAATTAGTGCTGCTAAAGTGGCAAAAATACTCGATACCAACCAAGTAAGCGCGGTACTTTCACTCACACCTTTTTTATCACCGGCTCCCCAATACTGAGCAGTGAGTAGCGCCCCACCCGTTGTGACTCCAACAAGCATAATGGTCGTGACAAACGTTGCCCTAGCGGCGACGCCCACTGCCGCGATCTCTTCTTCCCCTAACTGACCAAGCATCAACACATCAACAAGGCCACGGCTTGAAAACATAATACTTTGCAAAGTAATGGGTAAGGCAATAGCCACCAGATTACGAAAGAAGCCATCACTGGTGTGTAAACGGATTTGGGAGATTAGCGACAAATTGGCAACCTTTTGCATGGAATAATAAACAGATCAATTAGGTATAGTATACAGTGAGATAAGTCGTCGAACAGATGAATAGCCACTGTGGAATGTCATAAAGGTATTTTATGAAAAAAGTATTGGTACTGGGTGCTTCGGGATATGTTGGTTCTCAACTGTTGCCGATCTTACTCTCTCAGGGTTACAGCGTAACAGCGGCAACACGTCACTTAGAGTATCTAAAAGCCCGTGTCGTCCCACACCCTAACTTAACCTATGCCTTTCTTGATCTCGCTGATCAGTCAGAAACTCAGAAACTCATTCCCCAGTTCGACCTAATCTTCTTTCTTGTTCATGGAATGGCAGTCGGACACGATTTCGTTGACTACGAACTCTCACTCGCGGAAAACTTCAAATCAGCCTTGATTGGCAGCAACGTTGAACACGTGATTTTCCTTAGTGCGCTGCAACCACCAACAGGGCATTCCGACCATTTAGATGCAAGGAAAGAAACGGGGGACATTCTAAGGCAAACTAACGTCCCCATCACTGAACTGCGCGCTGGTGTAATCATTGGGCCAGGCTCTGCAGCATTCGAAATAATGAGAGACTTCGTCTATAACCTGCCCATTATGATTGCGCCCAAATGGGTTGACTCAAAAGCCAACCCAATCGCCTTAGAGAATTTAAACCACTACCTTATTGAACTTGCAAAAGAGAAACCTAACGAAAACCGAATATTCACAGCAGGAGGGCCAGACACCCTTACTTATCGAGAGCAATTTAAAATCATTTGTGATGTCGCCAATAAGCCATTCCGCCTATGGTCAACCTCACTGCTCTCACCGAAGTTGGCCTCATATTGGCTTGGCCTAGTCACATCAGTGCCGAGCAACATTGGGCGCGCACTGCTTGGTGGTCTAGCGCATGATTTTGTATCTGGCGCTAATGAGGCAAGTGAACAGTTTCCTCAAAAACTCATTTCTTATCGAGATGCTGTTAAATCTGCTGTAGATGCTGAAGGTACTTTTGTTCGTAGCAATGTTTGGGGGTTTGAACCAGAAGCACTGAATCGATGGCAGCCTGGTTATGGTTATTACGCCAAGCAGGCGGGTGCCAGCATAAAAACCACGCTGACAAGCGAACAAATATGGCTCGTCGCGAAACAGATTGGTGGCCGCAAAGAGGGGTATTTCTTTGCTAATATTC
>NZ_MCWZ01000030.1 GCF_002877365.1 Vibrio sp. 10N.261.55.A7 | reverse complement strand
CTCTATAGATCCTATATATATAAAGAGATCTATGAATTTTTAAAAACGCATAATTTCGTTTTATCAACTCCTGAAAAAAGGTAGAATGTCGCTCTTTTATCTATCCATAATTTCGTACGATTACTTAAGGTCTACACATGCTTTATCACGAAAAATTCGATGTCATCGTTGTTGGTGGTGGTCATGCTGGTACAGAAGCGGCGCTTGCTGCTGCTCGCACTGGCCAAAACACACTGTTGCTAACACATAACATTGATACCTTAGGCGCTATGTCTTGCAACCCAGCCATTGGTGGGATTGGCAAAGGACACTTAGTCAAAGAAGTCGATGCTATGGGTGGATTAATGGCCAAAGCTATTGATCATGCCGGTATTCAATTTAGAACCTTGAATGCCTCAAAAGGTCCAGCTGTGCGTGCAACTCGTGCTCAAGCTGATCGCGCGCTCTACAAATCGTTTGTACGCAACGCGCTTGAGAACACACCGAACCTCACGCTGTTTCAACAGTCTGTAGATGATCTTATTGTCGAAAATGATCACGTCACTGGTGTCGTGACACAGATGGGATTAAAGTTTCGCGCTCAATCGGTCGTATTAACCGTTGGCACCTTCTTGGGTGGAAAACTCCACATAGGAATGGAAAACTTCTCTGGGGGACGCGCGGGTGATCCTCCGTCGATCTCATTGGCGAATCGTTTACGAGAGCTCCCTCTTCGCGTGGATCGTCTAAAAACGGGGACACCACCTCGTATTGATGCAAGAAGTGTCGATTTTTCTGAACTAGAAGTTCAGCACGGTGATAACCCAACCCCCGTTTTTTCGTTTATGGGCAATAGAAATCAGCACCCAACACAAATTCCGTGTTACATAACGCATACCAATGCGCAGACGCACGATGTGATTCGTAAAAACCTAGACCGCAGCCCTATGTATGCCGGTGTTATTGAAGGTATTGGCCCCCGCTACTGCCCTTCGATTGAAGATAAAGTCATGCGATTTGCCGACAAAGAAAGTCATCAGATCTTTATTGAACCGGAAGGATTAACAACCAATGAATTGTATCCAAATGGTATCTCAACGAGCTTACCGTTTGATGTTCAGATTGACATAGTTCGCTCAATGAAAGGGTTTGAGAATGCTCATATCGTGCGCCCTGGTTACGCCATTGAATATGATTTCTTTGATCCAAGAGACCTTAAGCAAACTTACGAAAACAAGTTTATTAATGGGTTATTCTTTGCTGGCCAAATCAATGGTACGACGGGTTATGAAGAAGCGGCGGCTCAAGGTTTAATGGCGGGTTTGAACGCTAGTTTATACAGCCAAGGCAAAGACGGTTGGAGCCCACGTCGTGACCAAGCTTACATGGGCGTGTTGATTGATGATCTCTCGACCATGGGCACAAAAGAACCCTACCGCATGTTTACTTCTCGCGCCGAATATCGCTTGTTACTGCGAGAAGATAACGCCGATTTGCGATTGACAGAACAAGCTCGAGAGTTTGGTTTGGTTGACGATGAGCGTTGGTCTCGATTCAATCAAAAAGTAGAAACGATCGAGAAAGAACGACAACGCCTAAAAGATCAATGGATCAATCCTAAGTCAGACGGTGTCGACGATCTTAATGCAATGCTGAAAAGCCCGATCTCTCGAGAGGCCAGTGGTGAAGATCTCTTGCGTCGACCTGAGATCACGTATACACAGCTGACGTCACTGGAGAATTTTGCTCCGGCTTTGGATGATCATCAATCTGCCGAGCAGGTTGAAATTCAAGTGAAATACGAAGGGTATATTCAACGTCAGCAAGATGAGATTGAAAAATCTTTGCGCCATGAAAATACCCTTATTCCTGCAGATTTTGATTATAGCGGTGTGAAGGGACTTTCAAACGAAGTGATGTTGAAGCTTTCCACAACCAAACCAGAAACGGTCGGTATCGCGTCTCGTATCTCTGGTGTCACGCCGGCAGCCATCTCAATATTATTGGTATTCCTGAAGAAAAAGGGTCTCCTTAAGAAAGGCACTGAATCGTAATGAATGATTTAAGACAACAACTTGATTTACTCGTAAGTCAAACAAGCCTTGATGTTTCGTCTGACAAAGCCGACAAGTTGGTTGGCTATGTTGAGATGTTGAACAAGTGGAACAAAGCGTACAACTTAACCTCAGTTCGTCATCCTTCTGAAATGATAGTTAAGCATATCCTTGATAGCATCGTTGTGAGTGAGCACTTACAAGGCGAACGTTTTATCGATGTAGGAACTGGCCCAGGCCTTCCTGGCATTCCTCTAGCGATCATGAATCCAGAAAAAGAGTTCTTTTTATTGGACAGTTTGGGTAAACGCATTCGGTTTATTAAGCAGGTTTTGCATGAGCTAGGCATCAAAAATGTGACCGCTATTCAAAGTCGAGTAGAAGAGTTCCAGCCTGAAGATAAATTTGATGGTGTTCTTAGTCGTGCATTTGCTTCAATGTCTGATATGGTCGAATGGTGTCATCATTTGCCGAAGTCTGATTCTGGAGTTTTCCTAGCACTTAAGGGGCAATTGCAGAAAGATGAAGTGGAGCAACTACCAGAATGGTGTTCTGTGAACTGCGTCAAACCTTTGAACGTTCCTGAATTAGAAGGTGAACGTCATCTTGTAATCTTATCCCGTAAGGGATAACAGCGAGGCAGCCCGTGGGAAGAATTGTAGCAATTGCCAACCAGAAAGGTGGCGTGGGTAAAACAACAACGTGTATTAATTTAGCGGCATCAATGGCGGCGACCAAACGTAAAGTATTGGTTGTAGACCTAGACCCTCAAGGGAATGCCACTATGGCTAGCGGTGTCGATAAATATCAAGTCGACGCTACTGCCTACGAGTTGCTTGTTGAAGATGTCCCATTTGATGAAGTGGTCTGCAAGAAAACGTCGGGTCATTACGATTTGATCGCAGCGAATGGTGATGTCACAGCCGCTGAAATTAAGCTCATGGAAGTGTTTGCTCGCGAAGTTCGATTAAAAAATGCGCTTGCTTCTGTTCGTGATAACTATGATTTCATCTTTATCGATTGTCCTCCATCGCTGAACCTACTTACAATCAATGCCATGGCAGCAGCAGATTCTGTTTTAGTTCCAATGCAATGTGAATACTTTGCACTGGAAGGATTAACCGCGTTGATGGACACGATTAGCAAGCTAGCAGCTGTGGTGAATGAGAATTTGAAGATAGAGGGGTTATTGCGAACAATGTATGACCCACGGAACCGTCTTTCAAATGAAGTGTCAGACCAATTGAAAAAACACTTTGGCAATAAAGTTTATCGAACCGTTATCCCTAGAAATGTTCGATTAGCAGAAGCCCCAAGCCATGGTAAGCCTGCAATGTATTACGACAAGTATTCAGCTGGAGCAAAAGCCTATTTGGCGCTCGCTGGAGAGATGCTTCGTCGAGATGAAGTCCCAGCATAATCATATTTCTAAAAGGAACCCGCTGTTATGTCTAAACGTGGTTTAGGAAAAGGGCTGGATGCATTATTAGCAACCAGTTCATTAGCGCGAGAAAAACAGCATGTTGCTTCTCATAGCCAAGCCCTATCGGCCGATGGTGAGCTTGTTGAACTGAATATCAATCAATTAAAACCGGGTGTGTATCAGCCACGTAAAGACATGGCGCCTGATGCTTTAGAAGAGCTTGCGGCATCTATCCAATCTCAAGGTATTATTCAACCGATTGTTGTACGTCCTTTAGATAACGACCATTACGAGATTATCGCGGGTGAAAGACGCTGGAGAGCGGCGCGTCAGGCGGGCTTAAAACGCGTTCCATGTCTAAATAAAAATGTACAAGATCGTGCAGCGATCGCGATGGCGTTGATCGAGAATATTCAGCGCGAAGATCTTAATGTGATCGAAGAAGCGGAAGCGTTAGAGAAGCTCCAAGATGAATTTGTGCTTACCCACCAACAAGTGGCTGATGTGATTGGTAAGTCGCGTACCACGGTGAGTAATTTATTGCGGTTGAATCAACTGAATGTTGATGTGAAACAATTGGTCGCGACGAAGCAGCTTGAAATGGGGCATGCTCGAGCGTTGTTGGTACTTGAACATGAAAACCAGTCTAATGTGGCAGCGGAAGTCGCTAAAAAGCAACTCACCGTTCGTCAAACAGAGGCGTTGGTTAAGAAATTACAAAGCAAAGAAGTAAGTAAGCCTGAAACCCCTGAAATTCGCTTGTCGAGTGACGCGCTAGCACAGCTAGATAGCTTGTCTCAACACTTCGACTCTAAGGTTGACGTCGCATTGAGTAAATCAGGTAAAGGTAAGGTTCAGATTGATTTTGATAGCCAAGACCAGTTACACAAAATCTTACATTTATTAACGTCTAGTCAGAGCACATTCTAGCTCACAGAATAGAATTCAAGTTAGGCTAGATAGGGGCGGAACTATTGTTTTTTGCTCCTGTCTCTATATACTTTTGAAGCTTTTTTTATTGAAAGAGGGATTTTTCTATGTCCTCGATCAATAACAACACGAAAACAGGTGCTTTTGATGTTCATCTCAAATCTAAGCGAAAAAGGGAAAGTAGCTTTTAAAGTAGTCCATTTGCAGCTTTTGTTTGTCATTATTGTCGGAGGCTTGACATATGTGCAGTGTGGAGACGAGGCTGCTCGCTTTATTCTTAAAGGCGGCATGATCGCGGTTCTTGGTAACTACATATATGCTCTGTTTGCGTTCATTCCTAAAGCTGATGCCGATGGTTCTGTACTACTTGGCTTTATTTTTATCGGATGGGCGCTAAAACTGGTGGTAACCATCATTTTGTTTGTTTTGGTTTTTTCTGTAACTGAGTTTCTACGTCCAGGAGCTTTCTTTACAGGTTATAAACTGACGATACTTATGTTTTGGTTTGCCCCTATTTTATTTTTTTCAAAAAATGGGATTAACCATGGCTGATACTCCGCAGGAATATATTCAGCACCACCTCACTAACGCCAAAGTTTGTGTTGTCGATGGCAGCATTGCCACGAACTATGGTTGTGCAGAAGCTGGATTCTGGACTCTACACTGGGACACTTTGTTGGTCTCAGCAATATTGGGTTCGCTATTTTTGTGGTTGTTCTATCGGGTTGGAAAAAACGCAACCACAGGCACCCCAGGAAAATTACAATGCTTCGTCGAAATGGTCGTTGAACAAGTCGATGAGATTGTAAAAGGTGCTTTTTATGGACGTGATAAGTTAGTCGCACCATTAGCATTAACTCTTTTCTGTTGGATTCTACTAATGAATACAATGGATTTGATCCCGGTCGACTTTATCCCTCAACTAATGCACTTAGCTGGATTTGAATACTTCAAGGTAGTCCCTACGGTCGACTTGAACACAACTCTCGCAATGGCAATAGGCGTTCTTATACTTACCGTGGTTTACATGATTAAGTACAAGGGCTTCAAGGGATTTGTGAAGGAATTTACGCTGCACCCGATTAATAATAAAGCGTTAATACCTTTTAACTTGGTCCTGGAAACAGTCTCATTATTTGCAAAACCAGTTTCACTATCACTTCGTTTGTACGGAAACATGTATTCAGGTGAACTTATCTTCATCCTGATTGCGGTTACTTACACAGCAGGTGCTGTTTTAGGTGGACTTGGTGTTATTGCACATATTATTTGGGCTATTTTCCACATATTGGTTATCGTGCTACAGGCCTTTATCTTTACGATGCTGACAATTGTTTACCTCAGCATGGCAAGTAACGATTCACACTAATAAAAATTTACTTATTTATAATTGATAGGTTATAGCCTATCTCAATATTTCATTTCGGAGATTATTATGGAAATTTATTTCGTTGTAGCTTTACTACTAGGTATGTGTGCAATCGCGACTGGCTTCGGCTTCGCTATTCTAGGTGGTAAGTTCCTTGAGTCTGTTGCTCGTCAACCAGAAATGGCTCCAGTGCTACAAACAAATATGTTCATTCTTGCAGGTCTACTAGATGCTGTTCCAATGATCGGTGTTGGTATCTCTATGTACATGCTGTTCGCATTGTAAGAATCCCTTTTTCTTATTTACTCTACGTCGTTTCGCATTAGCGAGACATTAAAAGAATAAAGGAGGGTCATTGTGAATATCAATGCAACTCTGCTAGGTCAAGCAATCGCGTTTACGCTTTTCGTTTGGTTCTGCATGAAGTACGTGTGGCCACCATTGATCGCAGCAATTGAAGAGCGCCAGAAGAAAATCTCTGAAGGTTTAGAGTCTGCTGAGCGTGCTGATAAAGCATTACAGCTAGCACAGCACAACGCAGCAGATCAGTTAAAGGAAGCTAAGCAGGAAGCGCTTGGGATTATTGAGTCAGCAAATAAACGCAAAGCTCAGATCCTAGATGAGGCTCGTCAAGAGGCGACATCAGAGCGTGACCATATACTTGCTCAAGGAAAAGCGGAATTGGAAGCTGAAACTCTACGTACTCGTAACGAACTACAAAAAGACGTTGCTTCTCTAGCTATTCTTGGTGCGGAGAAAATCATCGAACGTTCGATCGATCCAGCTGCTCATCAAGACATACTTGATAGTATTTCTGCGAAGCTATAAGGGAGGGCGTCAGTATGTCTGGTTTGACAACTATTGCTCGTCCTTACGCTAAGGCTGCGTTCGGCTACGCAAGTGATAATGGTACGGTTGACCAATGGTCAAGTATGCTAGAACTTGCTCGAACTCTTTCTCTGGCTCCAGAGCTAGAGAAAGCAGCGTTACGCCTACAGCCTGAACAATTGATGCAATTGTATTTCGATGTAGCGGGAGAGTACTTTGATGAGCCTTTACAGAACTTCTTAAAGGTTATTATCGAGAATCGTCGTACATCAGCGTTAAGTGATATCTATCAACAATTTCAACTGCTTTCAGCTGAATCGTTAAATGTGAAAGAAGTAACAGTAACGACTTCATTTGAATTGAGTGAAGCACAACTAGCTGAGCTAGTTAAGTCGCTTGAAAAACACTTCGATTGCAGTGTGAAAGTTAACTGCTTAGTTGACATTAGCTTGATAGGTGGTGCGGTGATTAGATCTGGTGATACTGTGCTAGATAACTCACTCGTTAGTCGTATTAATCGTCTTAAAGACGTTATTAAGTCATAACTTAGGGGAATTGGAGCAATGCAACTTAATTCCACGGAAATTAGCGAGCTAATCAGACAGCGTATTGAGAAATTCGATGTTGTTTCTGAAGCTCGTAACGAAGGTACTATCGTATCTGTAAGCGATGGTATTCTTAGCATTCATGGTCTTGAAGACGTGATGCAAGGTGAAATGATTGAACTTCCAGGCGGCCTTTTCGCACTAGCACTTAACCTGAACCGTGATTCGGTTGGTGCTGTTGTAATGGGTCCGTATACTAGCCTGAAAGAAGGCATGAAAGTGACTGGCACCGGCCGTATCCTTGAGGTACCTGTAGGTCCAGAACTGCTTGGCCGTGTAGTAAATACACTGGGTGAGCCTATCGATGGCAAAGGTCCTATCGATTCTAAGCTTTCTTCACCTATCGAAGTGATTGCACCTGGTGTAATCGATCGTAAGTCTGTTGATCAACCAGTTCAAACTGGTTACAAATCAGTAGATGCGATGATTCCAATCGGCCGTGGCCAGCGTGAGCTAGTTATCGGTGACCGTCAGACTGGTAAAACAGCAATGGCGATCGATGCAATCATTAACCAGAAAGATTCTGGTATTTACTCTGTTTACGTAGCGATTGGCCAAAAAGCCTCAACTATCGCTAACGTAGTACGTAAGCTTGAAGAGCATGGCGCACTTGCAAATACTATTGTAGTTGTTGCTGCGGCTTCTGAATCAGCTGCACTGCAATACCTAGCACCATACGCTGGTTGTGCAATGGGTGAATACTTCCGTGACCGCGGCGAAGATGCTTTGATCGTATACGATGATCTATCTAAGCAAGCTGTTGCGTATCGACAGATCTCACTACTGCTTAAGCGTCCACCAGGTCGTGAAGCATTCCCTGGTGATGTTTTCTACCTCCACTCTCGTCTTCTAGAGCGTGCATCTCGTGTAAGCGAAGCTTATGTAGAAAAATTCACTAACGGTGAAGTTAAAGGCAAGACGGGTTCTTTAACCGCTCTTCCTATCATCGAAACGCAAGCGGGTGACGTATCTGCATTCGTACCGACTAACGTAATATCGATTACTGATGGTCAGATTTTCCTACAATCAGAGCTATTTAACGCTGGTGTTCGTCCAGCTGTTGACCCAGGTATTTCGGTATCTCGTGTTGGTGGTTCTGCACAAACGAAAATCATTAAAAAGCTTTCTGGTGGTATCCGTACCGCACTAGCACAATACCGCGAACTTGCGGCATTTGCTCAGTTCTCATCAGATCTTGATGAAGCAACGAAGAAGCAGCTAGACCACGGTCAGAAAGTAACTGAATTGATGAAGCAGAAACAGTACGCTCCTATGTCTGTATTTGATCAAGCTCTATCTATTTACTCTGCAGAGCGCGGGTACCTAGAAGATGTTGAGCTGAACAAGATTCTAGATTTTGAAGCTGCTTTACTATCGTACGCTCACGCTCAGTATTCTGAATTAGTTGCTGAGATTAACAAGACGGGTGCTTACAACGAAGAAATCGAAGCTCAACTTAAAAAGTTAGCTGATGACTTCAAAGCAACCCAAACTTGGTAATTACAACCTAGTTTTGTAATTGACGGAGAGTAACGATGGCCAATTCAAAAGAAATTCGTAGTAAGATTGGTAGTGTTAAAAGCACTCAGAAAATCACTAAAGCTATGGAAATGGTTGCCGCTTCTAAAATGCGTCGTACGCAAGACGCAATGGAAGGCCCACGCCCGTATGCTGAAATTATACGTAAGGTCATTGGTCATGTAGCCCACGGTACATTGGAATATAAACATCCATATCTACTGGAACGTGAGGCTAAACGTGTTGGGTATATTGTTATCTCATCTGATCGCGGTTTATGTGGCGGCTTGAACATCAACATGTTCAAGCAATCCGTTGCAGAAATGAATGATTGGTCTGAGAAAGGTGTTGATGTTGAACTGGCGGTAATAGGTTCAAAAGCAACGTCTTACTTCAATAGCATTGGCGCAAATATTGTCGCACAAACGTCAGGTTTAGGAGATTCTCCTACTCTTGATGACATTGTCGGCTCTATCAACGTCATGTTGCAAAAGTATCAAGACGGTGAGATTGACCGCTTGTACTTGGTGTTCAATGAGTTTGTTAACTCAATGACCCAACAACCAAAAATTGATCAATTGATACCTTTGCCTAAAGCATTTGCTGATGAAGACCAGTTCAAACACGCGTGGAGCTATATGTTTGAATCTGATCAGAAAGTTCTACTGAACACATTGATGGCTCGTTACATTGAGTCTCAAGTATATCAAGGTGTAGTAGAAAACTTAGCATGTGAAATGGCTGCTCGTATGATTGCTATGAAAGCAGCATCCGACAACGCTGGCGATTTGATCGAAGAACTAGAGCTTGTGTACAACAAAGCCCGTCAAACGGCGATTACACAAGAGCTATCTGAAATCGTATCAGGTGCAGCAGCAGTTTAATTTAGGTAAAACAAATTTAGAGGATTAACGATGGCTACAGGTAAGATCGTACAGATCATCGGAGCAGTAGTCGACGTAGAGTTCCCACAGAGCGAAGTTCCAAACGTTTACGATGCTCTGAATGTAACTGACTCAAAAGAGCGTCTTGTTCTTGAAGTTCAGCAACAACTTGGCGGTGGCGTAATTCGCGCAATCGTAATGGGTAGCTCTGATGGTTTACGTCGTGGCGTAACAGTAGAAAATACTGGCGCTCCAATCTCAGTGCCAGTTGGTACTAAGACCCTAGGTCGAATCATGAACGTTCTTGGTGACGCGATTGATGAGTGTGGTGAAATCGGTGCGGAAGAGAATTACTCTATCCACCGCAGTGCACCTAGCTATGAAGAATTGTCAAACGCGACAGAGCTTCTAGAAACAGGCGTTAAGGTAATCGACCTAATTTGTCCATTCGCTAAGGGTGGTAAAATCGGTCTATTCGGTGGTGCTGGTGTAGGTAAGACCGTTAACATGATGGAACTTATCAACAACATCGCACTGCAGCACTCAGGTCTGTCAGTATTCGCTGGTGTTGGTGAGCGTACTCGTGAAGGTAACGATTTCTACTTTGAGATGCAGGAAGCCGGTGTTGTAAACATCGAAAACCCTGAAGAATCGAAAGTAGCAATGGTTTACGGTCAAATGAACGAGCCACCAGGAAACCGTCTACGTGTTGCCCTGACTGGTCTAACAATGGCAGAACGTTTCCGTGACGAAGGTCGTGATGTACTTCTGTTCATTGATAACATTTACCGTTACACACTTGCAGGTACAGAGGTTTCGGCTCTATTAGGTCGTATGCCATCTGCAGTAGGTTACCAGCCAACACTTGCTGAAGAAATGGGTGTTCTACAAGAACGTATCACGTCAACGAAATCAGGTTCTATTACGTCTGTACAAGCAGTATACGTACCAGCGGATGACTTGACTGACCCGTCTCCTGCAACAACGTTTGCTCACTTAGATGCGACAGTTGTACTTAACCGTAATATCGCTGCCATGGGCCTATACCCTGCGATTGACCCGTTAGATTCATCTTCACGTCAACTTGACCCACTGGTTGTTGGTCAAGAGCACTACGACATTGCACAAAATGTTCAGCAGACTCTACAGCGTTATAAAGAGTTAAAAGACATCATCGCGATCCTAGGTATGGACGAGCTTTCTGAAGAAGATAAGCAAGTTGTATCTCGTGCTCGTAAGATTGAGCGTTTCCTAACTCAGCCTTACCACGTTGCAGAAGTCTTTACTGGCGACCCTGGTGTATACGTACCTCTAAGCGAGACACTACGTGGCTTCAAAGGTCTTCTAGCTGGCGAATACGATGATATTCCAGAGCAAGCGTTCATGTACTGCGGTACGATTGACGATGCGCTAGAGAACGCGAAGAAGCTTTAATAGAGTCTTACAGGAGGCGTTATGACAGTGACAACATCAGTAAGCTTCCATTTGGATGTTGTGAGTGCAGAACAGCGAATTTATTCGGGTCAAGCTCGCAGTATTCAAGTTTCAGGTGAGAAAGGTGATTTGGGTGTTCTAGCGGGACATACTCCGTTATTAACAACCATTCGTCCTGGTATGGTTCGCATTGTGTCTAAGAAAGGTGAAGAAGAAATTATTTACCTATCTGGCGGTATTTTAGAAGTACAGGCCCATGATGTAACTATCCTCGCAGATACTGCTGTACGTGGTGAAGATCTTGATCTTGCCAAGGCAGAAGAAGCGAAAGCTCGAGCTGAAGAGCTAGTCAACCATCCTTCTGGTGATGTTGACTTTGCTAAGGCATCAGCAGAGCTGGCGAAAGCTATTGCTCAGTTGAAAGTCATTGAACTGGTGAACAGACGTCGCTAATTGTTAGCTTCGTTTAGTATAAAAGGCAGCCTAATCGCTGCCTTTTTTGTTTTTATCTGTTAGAAAGCTGACATAGCCATTTAACTAATGGATGATTAATAGCTAAAATAAACGCTTAAATATAAATACTCAGTAGGTTAGGAAATGAAGTTTAGCGCAGTGATTCTTGCAGCGGGTAAGGGAACCCGCATGTATTCAAAGATGCCTAAGGTTTTACATACATTGGCAGGTAAGCCAATGGTTAAGCATGTCATTGATACTTGTAGCGGTCTAGGCGCTCAAAATATTCATTTGGTGTATGGCCACGGCGGAGAGCAGATGCAAACCGCGTTAAAAGAAGAGTCGGTTAACTGGGTGCTTCAAGCAGACCAGTTGGGTACTGGCCATGCTGTGGATCAGGCCTCTCCAAAATTCGATGACGACGAAAAAGTACTGGTTCTT
Source organism: Vibrio sp. 10N.261.55.A7 (assembly GCF_002877365.1). GTDB lineage: Bacteria > Pseudomonadota > Gammaproteobacteria > Enterobacterales > Vibrionaceae > Vibrio. The sequence goes on along the minus strand of NZ_MCWZ01000030.1, from coordinate 11,552 downwards.
TACGGTGATGTTCCTCTTATTTCAGAAGAGACTGTTGAGAGTTTGTTAGAAGCGCAACCTAACGGTGGTATCGCTTTATTAACCGTAGTTCTCGATAACCCAATGGGCTATGGCCGTATTGTTCGTCGAAATGGTCCGGTTATCGCCATCGTTGAACAGAAAGACGCTACGGATGAGCAAAAACTGATTAAAGAGATTAACACTGGTGTGATGGTCGCAACCGGTGGTGATCTGAAGCGCTGGTTGTCAGGGCTGAACAATCAAAATGCGCAAGGTGAATACTACTTAACGGATGTTATTGCTGCTGCGCACAGTGAAGGGCGGGCGGTTGAAGCCGTTCATCCGATCAACCCAATTGAAGTTGAAGGCGTTAATGATCGCTCTCAATTAGCTCGTCTAGAGCGTGCCTATCAATCAATGCAGGCCCAAAAACTGTTAGAGCAAGGAGTCATGCTACGTGATCCATCTCGTTTTGATCTTCGTGGTGAGCTTCAATGTGGTATGGATGTAGAGATTGATACTAACGTTATCATTGAAGGCAATGTTTCGATTGGCGATAACGTTGTCATCGGCACAGGTTGCGTGCTTAAAGACTGTGAGATTGACGATAACACCATTATTCGTCCATACAGTGTGATTGAGGGTGCAACGGTTGGTGAAGAGTGTACAGTTGGTCCATTTACTCGCCTTCGTCCTGGTGCTGAACTTAAGAATGATGCCCACGTAGGAAATTTCGTTGAAGTGAAAAACACGTCAATAGGAGAGGGTTCGAAAGCAAACCACCTCACTTACCTAGGTGATGCAGAAATCGGTCAACGAGTCAATGTTGGTGCGGGTGTCATCACTTGCAACTATGACGGTGCAAACAAGTTTAAAACCACGATTGGTGATGACGTGTTTGTCGGCTCTGATTGCCAGATAATCGCGCCTGTTACGATCGCGAATGGAGCAACTGTTGGCGCAGGTACGACTTTGACAAAAGACGTTGAGCCGGGTGAACTTGTTATCTCTCGTGCGAAAGAGCGAAAGTTCTCCAATTGGCAGCGCCCAACAAAGAAGACTAAATAGCTGAATAGTCATTAGTGAAAGGGTTGGCCTAGTGCCAACCCTTTTTTATAGGAACTTATTTAATTTTGTGGAATTGCGATACGACGTTCAAGCCATCGTACTGCTTGAGAAACACAAAGAATAAGCACTAAATACTCTAGAACCAAAAAGGTATAGATCTCTAAAGGTAAGTACTCATTAACCACCAACTCGTTAGCTCGCCTGGTGAGATCACTTAAACCAATAACACTAACTAGCGATGACATTTTTAGAATATAAACAAACTGGTTACCTAAAGGCGGGAGAATTAGACGAAAGGCTTGTGGGAAGATAACAAACCGCATCTTACGCCAATAGTTCAGCCCAAGCGCTTCTGCCGCTTCGTGTTGACCTTTACTGATTGATAGAATACCACCACGAAAGACTTCCGCCATGAACGCGCTTTCCGCTATCGTCAAAGCGATAACCCCCGCCCAAAAGTAGTCGAGTGATACATCAAGCAGAGTTGGCATTCCGTAGTAGACCCACAGAAGTAAGACTAAAACCGGAATTGAACGAATGATCTCTACATAAGTTCGGTTGAGGGCTCTTAAGGCCCTATTTTTAGACAGTGCGGGAAGGGCGACAACTAATCCTATTAGCATCGCAAAAAACATACTTAACAATGATACTGAAATAGTGTCATAGAAACCTGCCATTAAAAATTTGAGATTCGTTTGGCCCTGTGTCGTTGTTGGATCAAGGATATACCATCCCCATTGGTAGTCAGAGCAGCCAGTGAGTAGCAAAGTTATCAATAACAGGGTTAGAGTACGAAAGTTCACACTATTCTCCATAATGACTCAATAAATCCTTCTGTTACTGCTATGTTATCAATGAACTAGGATCAAACGTGAATTAATTTAGGGATAATGAGAATGAAGAAGTACATATTGATGTTGGCAGCGTGTTTACTCTCCATAAATACGTTTGCTGCAGAAACCAGCCGTTTACAAGAAATATTAAACAATGGCGTTCTTAAAGTAGGAACAACGGGTGATTGGAATCCAATGACCATGAAAGATCCAGCCACTAACAGCTACAGAGGCTTCGATATTGATGTCACCACTGAGCTAGCAAAAGATCTTGGTGTGGAAGTAAAGTATGTACCGACTGATTGGAAAACCCTTGTTAATGGTATTACTGCTGGAAAATACGATATAACAGGAAGTGCGTCTCTGAATATGTCACGCGCAAAAGTGGCGGGTTATAGCCAACCGTACTTTTATCTCGCCTTTGTTCCTGTGGTTCAAAAAAAGGATCTAGAAAAGTTCTCTGATTGGTCTGATTTTGACAATGCTGATGTTAAAGTGGCTGCAACATTGGGGACAGTGCAAGAAAAAATGGTGAAAGACTTTTTCCCATCAGCACAACACGTCGTGATTGAAGCGCCAGCCAGAGATTTTCAAGAATTATTAGCGAGACGAGCAGATGTGTCGGTGACCTCAAATGTAGAGGCGGCAACACTGGTTGATAAGTTTCAACAACTCGCGATTGTGCCGGTAAAAGAACCGCGTAAGCCAACACCTATTGCGATGTTACTTCCACAGAATGATCAAGTTTGGATTAACTATATCAATCACTGGGTTGAGCTTAAGAAAACTCAAGGTTTCTTCAAGCAAACGGCTGAAAAGTGGGGGTTAACAGGTCTGTAAAGTTTTGATCCTTAATTCATTCAGAAAGTTCTGCGCCGCCTAAATCAGGCGGCGCATTGTTTCTATTCTTCTCTTGCGACTCTCGCGTTATCTGGCGCTCGAAAGTGCTTTGAAAGTTGCTTATTCGATACTATGTATCCAATCCAGAGTCCTAGCATGCAGATAAAGATAGCAACCCCTGCAACACTTTGTGCTTGGCTTGCTTGTGAAGCCACTAATGCACTCGCTGCGCTGCTGACACTTATTTGAATGCTATTTTGCAATCCTGCTGCTGTTGCCGGGCTTTGTTTAGCGCTTGATAGGGCTCTGCTAACCACTATCGGGTATAGAGCACCATTGGCTACCGCGATAAAACAAAATGGCAATAGTACCGGCCAAATGGTCGCGAGTTGCCATTGAGAAGCGACAAAGACCAGCATGGCTGCAACGCTAAACAGTCCAATGAGATGCTTGAGCACTCTCTCTTCACCGTATTTCTTTACGCCAACCTTGCCAACGTAACCACCCACCATGAACGCGATGGTTTGCGGGACGAAACTCAGTCCAATATCTTTTGTTGAGTAACCCAACTGAGACATGATTTCTGGCATCCCGGTTAGATAGGCAAAGAACGCTGCTGATGCCGTAGCAAACATCAAGACATTGCCTAGATACTTTTTCGAGCTCAATAGCGCTTTAATGTCCGTCGACATTGAAGATTGTTTCGGTTCTATAGCCGTATTGGGTTGATTAAGCGTTGCCAGAACTAAGATCCCGCCCATTAACGTAAGCGCAAAGAAAATGCTGCTCCACCCCCAGTTATCAGCAAGCAATACGCCAAGTTGAGGAGCCAATGCAGGGGATAAAGCAACAAGAGGCATGATGGTCGCGAATATCTGTTGGCTGGCTTTCTCCGGATATTGCTTAATCACCATCGCTTGCCATATTACGGCAGGCGCACACACACCAAATGCTTGCACAAAGCGTAGGGTGAGAAGTTGCCAAACTTGATCACTAAACGCCAAACCGAGTGAAGCAAGTGTGAATAAAGCAAGTCCAGCGGCAAGCGTGGTTCTATGCCCATATTTGTCACTCGCGACTCCCCATAGAAGTTGACCTAAGGCCATACCTGCTAAGAATATGGTCAACGAGAGCGCGATTTGTTCTGGCCCCGCCGAAAAGTCGGTTTCCATTAGTTTAAATGCTGGCAGATACATATCAGTGGCAATAAAACCCAACATTGAGAGTGCAGCAAGATAGAAAAGCTGAAGTTTGGATATCTTCATGTTTATTCCGTTCAAAAAAATTAATTGAAGTCGCTAATGAGTGGAATTTCATCAGCTATCGTTTTTTCAAGGTTTACTTGATTTTTGGCTATTCTATTTTTAGCTTTAATGAAAATAAAACGCTAAAATTGTGTGTTATGAATCAAATATTTTGATGGATAGGTATGTTCTCTAAATCTTCTCTGGAAATGATCGATATTGTGGCTCGTCTTGGCAGCTTTACCGCCGCGGCCGAGGTGCTTCATAAGGTTCCGTCGGCGATCAGCTATGGTGTTAGGCAGATTGAGCAAGAACTTGATGTACTGTTATTCAAGCGTCTACCTAGGAAAGTCGAGCTTACTCAAGCAGGGGAAATATTTGTGGGCGAGGCTCGGGTTATGCTGCGTCAGATGGAGGAGTTAAAGCTTCAAACGAAAAGAGCGGCCCATGGCTGGCAAAAGACGCTTAAACTGACATTGGATAATGTAGTGCGGCTCGACCAAATGAAGCCACTTATTGAAGCGTTTTATACTCAGTTTGAGTTTGCAGAGCTGCAGATCAATATGGAGGTGTTTAACGGTTCATGGGAGGCTATATCTCAAGGCAGGGCTGATATTGTCATTGGCGCGACGTCCGCTGTCCCCGTTGGTGGAGAATTTGAGGTAAAAGATATGGGCATACTGGACTGGGCATTTGTTATGTCACCAAGTCACCCATGCGTTAGAGAGCAGCAACTTACAGAAGAGTTTGTTAGCCAATTCCCCGCGATTTGTTTAGACGACACTTCAAGCGTTCTACCCAAACGACATACCGTTCACTATCCGCAGCAGAGGCGCTTGTTGTTACCCAATTGGTACAGTGCGATAGAGTGTCTAAAGAATAGCGTCGGTGTTGGTTATATGCCTCGGCATATTGCACAGCCTCTTATTCAGGAAGGGTTGTTGGTGGAAAAAACATTGGAAGAAGATAGGCCTAAAAGCCAATGTTGTTTAGTTTGGCGAAAGGATGATAACCATCGATTGATAAAATGGATGGTGGATTATCTGGGAACCAGTGACAAGCTGCATCGAGATTGGTTACAAGCTTAATCGCCTTTTTGTCTGCCGTGATAAATAAAGGGTAGAGGCATAAATTTAGAGCCAGATCGTACTGAAAAGAAAAATGCCAGTGGGAAGGTCACTGGCATTTTGAGCGATTAACGAATGAACAATTAACTAAGGGCGTTCAAATACCGTCGCAATACCTTGGCCTAAGCCAATACACATGGTCGCTAAGCCGTATTTCACGTCTTGTGCTTCCATCAGGTTGATTAGGGTTGTCGAGATACGAGACCCAGAACAGCCTAGCGGGTGACCAAGAGCAATGGCGCCGCCGTTAAGGTTTACTTTCTCGTCAACGACATCCAATAGACCTAGATCTTTTGCACATGGAAGAGATTGAGCTGCGAACGCTTCGTTCAGTTCAATCACACCCATGTCTTCAATCGTTAAGCCTGCACGTTTCAGTGCTTTTTGCGTAGCTGGTACTGGGCCGTAACCCATGATTGAAGGATCGCAGCCTGCGATAGCCATAGACTTCACGCGAGCTCGAATCTTAAGGCCAAGCGCGTTGGCTTTATCTTCACTCATGATCAGCATTGCAGAAGCACCATCAGACAGTGCTGATGACGTACCTGCTGTTACCGTGCCGTTTGCTGGGTCAAATACCGGGCGCAGCTGAGATAGGCCTTCAACCGTGGTTTCTGGGCGAATGACTTCGTCGTAGTCCAGAGTGAATAGTGAACCGTCTGCTGCGTGAGCTTCTGTTGGTAGGATTTCGTTCTTGAAACGACCTTCTACTGTTGCAGCTTGTGCTCTAGCGTGTGAGCGTGCTGCGAATGCGTCTTGATCTTCACGGCTAATACCGTGCATTTTACCAAGCATCTCAGCCGTTAGGCCCATCATTCCTGCTGCTTTTGCTACGTTCTTTGACATGCCTGGGTGGAAATCAACGCCGTGTGTCATTGGTACGTGACCCATGTGTTCCACACCACCGATCAGGCAGATTTCAGCATCACCAACCATGATTGAGCGGGTTGCATCATGCAGAGCTTGCATAGATGAACCACATAAACGGTTAACAGTGACTGCACCAATCTCAATCGGTAAGCCAGCCAGTAGAGCAGCGTTACGTGCGACGTTGAAGCCTTGCTCTAATGTTTGTTGTACACAACCCCAGTAAATGTCTTCAATTTCGACAGGGTTTACTTCAGGGTTACGCTCTAAAATGCCTTTCATCAAATGTGCTGATAGATCTTCAGCACGAGTGTGACGGAAAGCTCCACCTTTGGAACGTCCCATTGGGGTGCGAAGGCAATCAACAACAACTACATTATTCATTTTGCTATTCCTTTTCCAAATGTGGGTTACAGAGAACTGGCTTGTTGGCTGTCGTAAAAGCTTTCGCCCTTCGCTGCCATATCAAGCAATAGTTGAGGAACTTGGTACATTGCACCTAAGTCTTGGTAGCCTTTCGCCATTTCAACGAAGTTACCAATGCCCACACTGTCTAAGTAGCGGAATACGCCGCCTCTGAATGGAGGGAAGCCTAAACCGTAAACCAGTGCCATATCCGCTTCTTGCGGTGTCGCGATGATGCCTTCTTCTAAACAAAGCACCACTTCGTTGATCATAGGAATCATCACACGTTGGATAATGGTCTGGTCATCAAAGTCTTGTGTCTGTTGGCATACGTCAGCCAAGATAGGAAGAATGTCTTCAGAGAAGATTTTCTTCGGGCGACCGCGTTTGTCTACGCTGTATGTGTAGAAGCCGCTGCCATTCTTCTGGCCGTATTTTTCAGCAACATAAAGTGCGTCAATCGCATCACGGCCTTCTTTGCCCATACGCTCTGGGAAGCCTTGCGCCATTACAGCTTGTGCGTGGTGTGCAGTGTCTAGGCCTACAACGTCTAGTAGGTAAGCAGGACCCATTGGCCAACCGAATTTACGCTCCATGACTTTATCGATCTTAGTGAAATCAGCACCGTCGCGTAGCAACATGCTGAAACCGCCAAAGTAAGGGAAAAGTACACGGTTAACGAAGAAGCCTGGGCAATCATTTACAACGATAGGGGATTTACCCATCTTCGCAGCGTAAGCGACTACGCGATTAATCGTTTCTTCTGAAGTGTGTTCGCCTCGGATGATCTCAACCAAAGGCATGCGGTGCACTGGGTTAAAGAAGTGCATGCCACAGAAGTTTTCTGGACGCTTCAAAGATTTCGCTAACAGGTTGATAGGAATCGTTGAGGTGTTTGAGGTTAGAACCGTCTCTTCACCCACTAAGCCTTCTACTTCACTCAGTACGGCTGCTTTTACTTTCGGGTTTTCTACAACGGCTTCCACAATCACATCAGACTGTTCTACACCTGCGTAATGCAAGCTTGGAGTAATAGAAGACAGAATACCTGCCATCTTGAATCCATCTAGACGACCGCGTGATAAGCGTTTATTCAACAGCTTAGACGCTTCGTTCATACCAAGATCAAGCGATGCTTGCGCGATGTCTTTCATCATCACTGGCACGCCCTTCAATGCTGATTGGTAAGCAATACCGCCGCCCATGATGCCTGCACCAAGTACAGCAGCACGTTCAGTTGCTTTGTTTGCAGACTTGCCAGCTTGCTTTGCTAATCCTTTGATGTATTGGTCATTAAGGAATAAGCCAACAAGAGCTTTTGCTTCTTCAGATTTCGCTAGCTTAACGAAGTGTTTACGCTCTATATCCAATGCTGCATCGCGATCGCTACGTGCTGCTTCTTCGATAGCAATCACAGAAGTAATCGGAGCTGGGTAGTGAGGCCCTGCTTTTTGAGCAACTAAGCCTTTCGCCATGGTAAAGCTCATCATCGCTTCGAGCTTGCTTAGTGAAAGCGCTGATGTTTTTTGTCTGCGGCGTTGCTGCCAATCAAGCTCTTCATTTGCTGCAAGTAACACAGTATTAAAGGCTGACTCAATTAATTGGTCTTTTTCAACAATCGCATCAAGCAGGCCAAGCTTCAGAGCTTCATCCGCGCGGCATGCTTTACCTTGGGTGATGATTTCCATTGCGCTATCAGCGCCAACCACACGTGGAAGTCGAACACAGCCACCAAAGCCTGGCATGATACCGAGTTTAGTTTCTGGTAGACCTATGCTGGTGGTTTTATCACCAATACGGAAGTCGGTAGCAAGTACACACTCACATCCGCCACCAAGGGTGTGGCCTCTTAGTGCGGAGAGTGTTGGGAAGGGAAGATCTTCCAATTTACTAAAGATGTCATTGGCAAAGCGTAGCCACTGGTCGAGCTCTTCATCGCTTTTTGCGAATAGACCTAGAAATTCTGTGATATCAGCACCGACGATAAAGGTATCTTTGTCTGAAGAGAGTACTAATCCTTTGATGTCGGTTTGTTTTTTGAGTGCATCAAGCGCCTCACTGAGGGACTCCAGTGTTGCTAAATCTAATTTGTTGACGGATTTTGGAGCACAAAAGCTCAGCTCCGCGATTCCATTGTCGTGTTTCTTTACCTGTAGGGTGTTGGCTTGGTAAATCATTGTCTATCTCCGTGACATACAATTCTAGATTGTGTGTGAGAGTTTTATTTTATTGGTTATTGCCTAATTTTAATTCTGGTTAGACCAGTTATTTTAGTGTGTACTCAAGTTTGAATATTTTCAATACATTTTTTAAACAAGTGTTTAACATTGTGTGATAATGCAGAAGATCGCCAAGTTTTTAGCCGCTCGTGATACACTGGCCATCCGCTTTTTATCTGTATCAAGTCTATGAATGATCAACCCTATTTAATCCCTGAAAGCCCGGTAATGTATGAAGAAGAGATTAAGAAGAGTGTTTTTATCACTCACCTTGCTCATACGCCAAGTATAGAGGCTGCGAAAGCGTTTATAGATTCAATAAAAGCGGAACATGCTAGTGCTCGACATAACTGTTGGGGTTTTGTCGCGGGTAGAGCTGAAGACTCGATGAAATGGGGCTTTAGTGATGACGGTGAGCCTTCGGGTACAGCAGGCAAGCCCATCCTAGCGCAGCTTTCGGGCTCAGGGATAGGTGAAATGTCGGCGGTGGTGACTCGGTATTCAGGTGGAATTAAGCTGGGCACGGGTGGTTTGGTAAAGGCGTATGGTGGTGGGGTTCAACAAGCATTAAAGCTGCTTCAAACAATCGAGAAAAAAATAACCACAAAATTACAGCTAGAGTTAGACTATGCATTCATGCCGATAGCCCAAGCGTTGATCGCGCAATATCAAGCCGTGGAGCTTGATGCTAAGTACAGTGACAATATCATCTTGATGATTGAAATAGAGCAAAGGGTTGCAAGTAACTTTACTCAAAATGTCATTAATAAGAGCGGTGCAAAAGCCAAGGTCACCGCGTTATCAAGATAACAGGAAGTCAGAAGCCCAGCTTCATTTATAACTAATCATGCAATTTCGATCGATTATCCGAATAGTCGGATTACTGCTTGCGCTATTTAGCGTCTCTATGCTCGCCCCTGCGTTGGTGGCGCTATTGTATCGAGATGGTGCTGGTGTCCCTTTTGTCACCACTTTCTTTGTGTTGCTGTTTTTCGGCACACTCTGTTGGTTTCCTAACCGTCGGCATAAACAAGAACTTAAGGCGAGAGACGGCTTTCTAATTGTTGTTCTTTTCTGGACGGTAATTGGCAGTGCAGGGGCGATTCCGTTCCTGATCTCTGATAACCCCAATATTTCTGTTACTGACGCTTTCTTCGAATCTTTTTCCGCACTGACTACTACTGGTGCAACCGTGATAGTCGGGCTAGATGACCTGCCCAAAGCGATTCTCTTCTATCGACAGATACTGCAATGGTTTGGTGGGATGGGGATCATCGTATTAGCCGTGGCTATTTTGCCAGTCCTCGGCATCGGTGGTATGCAGTTATATCGAGCAGAAATACCAGGGCCAGTAAAAGACAGCAAGATGACACCCAGAATCGCCGAAACAGCGAAAGCGTTGTGGTACATCTATTTGAGCTTGACGATCGCGTGTGCAACCGCCTATTGGTTTGCCGGTATGACGCCATTTGATGCCATAAGCCACAGCTTTTCAACGATTGCGATTGGTGGGTTTTCTACTCATGATGCCAGTATGGGTTACTTTGATAGCCATGCGATTAATATGATCACAGTAGTCTTTCTACTGATATCCGCATGTAACTACTCACTTCACTTTGCTGCCTTTGCTTCTGGTGGTGTTCACCCTAAGTATTACTGGAAGGACCCTGAGTTTCGCGCGTTTATCTTTATTCAAGCGCTGCTGTTTCTCATCTGTTTTTCTATCCTGCTCAATCATCATACTTACGATTCTATCTATGATGCATTTGACCAAGCACTGTTCCAGACAGTATCTATTTCAACGACAGCGGGCTTTACCACCACGGGTTTCTCGGAGTGGCCGCTTTTTTTACCAGTGCTATTATTATTCTCTTCATTTATTGGTGGCTGTGCAGGATCGACGGGTGGCGGCATGAAGGTCATCCGTATACTGCTTTTGACGCTGCAAGGTGCTCGTGAAATGAAGCGTCTTGTCCATCCAAGAGCGGTTTACACCATTAAGGTTGGTGGCACTGCGCTATCGCAACGGGTAGTTGATGCGGTTTGGGGATTCTTTTCAGCTTATGCATTAGTCTTTGTCGTCTGTATGCTGTGTTTGATTGCAACGGGTATGGATGAGTTGAGTGCGTTCTCAGCTGTTGCGGCCACATTGAATAATCTTGGCCCTGGTTTGGGCGAGGTGTCTGTCCACTTTGGTGATGTGAACGATAAAGCCAAGTGGGTGCTTATTGTTTCAATGCTATTTGGGCGATTAGAAATATTTACTCTTCTCATATTACTCACTCCGACATTTTGGCGTAGTTAAGGATACAAACATGAAAGCTCTTTTTTTATATTCAAGCCAAGATGGACAAACGAAGAAAATCATCCACTACATTCAGAAAGAACTAAAGGCGGATGATTGCGAAGTTAAAGACATTCACAATTTGGGTGAGATCGATATAACCCAATATGAACGGGTCCTCATTGGGGCATCAATTCGCTATGGTCATTTGAATAAAAAGCTTTACCAATTTATAGAGCAAAATCAGAAGCAACTAGAAGACAGTAAAGTTGCTTTTTTCTGCGTTAATCTGACTGCACGTAAAGAAGACCAAGGAAAAGATACGCCAGAGGGAAGTGCATACATAAAAACCTTCCTTAAAAAGTCACCTTGGAGCCCAGAGCTCATTGGTGTTTTTGCTGGTGCTCTCTATTATCCACGCTATAAGTGGTTTGATAGAGTAATGATACGATTCATCATGAAGATAACTGGTGGTGAGACAGACACCACAAAAGAAGTTGAGTATACCAACTGGGAAAAAGTCTCTTTATTTGCTGAAAAGTTTAAAGCTATGTAGATAAAACAGTCTATTTCGACGCTTTTGTTCGGTTTTTAATCGAGTGACACATTAATTGAAGAAAACTTTCATAAAACCCTTGCGCTCTCACCGAGTCTGTCTATAATGC
>NZ_MCWZ01000029.1:1302-7289 GCF_002877365.1 Vibrio sp. 10N.261.55.A7 | reverse complement strand
ATCTTAATCAAATAGATCAGTTATTTAAGAGCAATAAATATTTCTTTATTTATGATCCTTTTTTCTTTATTCTCTTTGGAACGATAGCAATATTACGGCTTATGTGATCCGGATCTAATAATGAGTTCAGAAGAAAAACTATTAATAAAGTCTCCTAGAAGCCACAAAGGCGGACATCTGTTTGAAGTATCTGAAGCTGCTGTCAGTTGGGTTGAACAATATCAACATTTTAAAGGGGTAACGAAAAGCATTGTTGAACTTTTAAACCTCATTTCACTGCAAGGTTTTCGCAGCAAAGATGGATATGTATCAACAACAGAATTGATCGATGCAACCGATGGGCAAATCACCCGAGCTGCTATACAGCAAAGACTGCGAGCTGCCGTCAATATTGGACTTTTTAAGCAAATCCCCGTTCGTTTTGAAGAAGGACTTGCCGGGAAAACAATGCTACATAAATTTGTTAACCCTAATTTATTGATTTCTGTTCTTGGATCAACCAGTTTGGTGACAGAGTCGGTAAAGCAAAATGAGAAACAAAAACGATCAAAAGCACTTGCACAAACCCAAGTCAATAAACGTCTACTCAATGAGCACGGTCTTAATATTCCACCAACAATGAAAGATGAAGCGGATCAGTTTATCGTTTCACCAACGAATTGGGCTGGAATAATCGATCAGGCACTTGCGCCGCCTAGAACAAGAAAAAATTACCAAAAATCAATGGTTTCTATCTCTGGTACACGAGCTGTGATTGAAACTCGTTCATCCAAAAACATCATGACCGTTGATGATTTGATGACGTTATTCGCCTTGTTTACGTTAACGGTTCAATACCATGACCATCATAAAGAAGATTATCAGTTCAGTGTCGAGCAAGCGCCCAACAAAACCCCGTTGTACATCACTGATATCCTTTCTCTTCGAGGAAAGAAGGACAGTGGCCCCGCTAGAGACTCCATCCGAGACAGTATTGATCGTATAGAATTCACAGACTTTCAGCTGCATGAATTAACGGGACGCTGGTTAAGTGAAAACATGCCAGAAGGCTTTAAGAGTGATCGCTTTCGATTCTTAGCCCGCACAATTACGGCGTCAGAAGAAGCACCTACAGAGAATGCTGATGGCGAAATTCGTATTAAACCCAATCTGTATATTTTAGTTTGGGAGCCGTCTTTCTACGAAGAGTTGATGACTCGAGATTATTTCTTCTTGTTTCCACCAGAGATACTGAAACAACATACATTGGTGTTCCAATTGTATTCCTATTTCCGTACACGCATGTCTCGTCGACATACCGATTCCATGTTACTCACTGAGCTAAATCAAAAACTTGCACGCAACATTGATTGGCGCAGATTCTCAATGGATCTGATCCGAGAGCTGAAAAAACTCTCGAAAGGGAATGGAGATGATCAACAATTTACGGTCAATCTTTGGGGGTATCACTTAACGATCACTGCTATGATCGAGAAAGAAAAGATCGTTGATTATGAAGTGGATATCAAATGTGATGCGGAAGAAGTATTACGGTATTCAAGGGCACGAACAACGAACGCTGGTAAGCGAAATATGGCGCCAACGTTGCCTAACCCATTACGTCATGAAATGGTGTCTAAGCAGAAGCTAGCAGAGCTTTCAGAGATCATTGATGGTGAGTTCGAACCGATTCAACGAAAAGCGCCATCTCCGCGTGGAAAATTAGGTCGTCGAGTTAAGCTTAGAAAACACTTGGTCGAGATCAATGCCGATGAGATAACCATAACCTTAACCAAGTATACCTCTGAGGAAGCCCTGGAGCGCGGCATAACGGCGTTAGCGGCTATGACTGGGCATTCACACTCTTCTATCAAAGAAGAGTGTACAGAGCTTCTAGGGAAGCTTGATTGGCTTCGTGTTGGTAATGATCATGTCCCTTATGAAACCTTAAGTAAGCTTGTCGAACTGTACAATCAGCAAAGTGAGAACAAACATCTCTCAATAGAACGATTGATTTCAGGCTTGGCAGTAAGGCGAAAGGTGTGCAAGCAAGTATTTGAAGGGCACCTGGATGAAACGGTATTTCGAGCGTTGGACGAAGTGTCCGTTTGAGGTGCTTTCATTTTAGAAAAGTGATGATATTCAAACCGTTTTAAGACATTTCTCTGACATCGCACTGACATCGCACTGACATGCGAAGCCAGATAGCCAACTAGTATCGATAGTGAATAGACAACCTTTTGTCCCTTCTAATTGAATTAATAGATGGCTCATATTTGTTACATTCATTCTGAATTGTTTGCGAGTTCTTTTGGACTCGCTTTTTTTTGTCCAAAATTTGGGTATTCGAAGTCAAATACGAAAGCATGATCAAGGTAACCCCTGATCATGCTTTCGATCGTCGTATGTGACTGGCTAAGTGTAAAGAGTGATCATCAATGCACAATGCGTGATTGATGTTGGCTGCGATCTTCAGGGCGCTCCGCCATGTCATGATCATTGGCCGCCATGAAATGCACGTGCGCTTCAATCAATTGATGAGACTGCGCTTGCCAGTCTCCTGGCGTATTTTGATTACAAAACTCGAGTAACAGTACGATCAAGTGCTGTAAGCGCTTTAATGCCCAATCTTTCAATTCTGTTTCAGCAAGTGGATTGCTTGCGACATGCTGAAGCTTGCTGTATGCGAGTTGAAGGTATTGGAAGGCTTTATCACACGCGTGGTACCGGTTGCTCTCAAAAACTCTGAGACAGGCGTCTAGCCAGCATGCAATGGCCTTGCTTTGAACCGTATTGATAGTGGGGCCCCAAACCTGTTGAGGTGGGTTAAGGATTAAAGGTTCGAGCAATTCTACTTGATCATGCTTTCGCGATTGATACCAGAATTCCATGTCACTAACCCAACTATCTAGATTCATCATGCTGCGCTATCCCATTGTTTAACGAAGTGATTTTCTCCAACTTTCTCCGTCTGTGTTTGTACCTGGTTACAACGCTGACGAACTAAATCGGCTTCCTCTGAATAGTTTGGTTCACTTTGTACGAGTTTGCCAAACGGAAGGTCAGGATCAGGTACGGCAGAGATCAACAGCTTAGTGTATGGGTGTTGAGGATTGGTTAAGATCGATTGCGTATCTCCCCATTCCACTATTTGCCCTTTGTACATGACGGCGGTTTCTTCTGCGATGTAGTGGGCGGTCGCAAGATCGTGAGTAATGTAGAGAAAACCTATCCCAAGCTCGTTCTTCATCCGCTGCATCAAGTTCAAAACGCCTAACCGTATTGAAACATCAAGCATTGAGGTTGGCTCATCAGCCAGAATGACTTGTGCCCCAACGGCGATTGCTCGAGCAAGGTTAACGCGTTGGCGCTGACCACCACTAAGCTCATGGGGGAACTTCTTCAGTGTGTCAGGATCCAACTCGACCATAGCAAGGAGCTCTTGAAGACGATCGGGAAGCTCTCGATCGTGTTTGATCTGTTTGTGAATTTTTAAAGGTCGCGTCAAGTGATGTTCAATGGTGTGTGTCGGGTTTAATGATCCGAATGGGTCTTGGAAAACCATTTGAACCTTGCCACGGTAATCTAAGATCTCTTTTCGAGAAGTTAGCTCATTGATATCGCGTCCGTTAAACAAAATCTCGCCTTCCGTTGCCGGGTAAACCTTGGTCATTAAACGGGCGCAGGTACTTTTACCACAGCCTGACTCACCGACTAACGCCAGTGTTTTGCCCGCATGAATATCAAAACTGATCCCTTGAAGGGCACGAAAATTCTCTTGTTTTCCAAAGCCGCTGTTCACGTTGAAGTCTTTGATGACATTGTTCACTTGCAGGATAGGGGTACTCATAACGCCGCTCCAATCGATTGGTCTGATTTAAGAAGTTGCGCTTGAGCCGGGAGATCGGAGTTCTCTGCTGACGCAGAATCTGAACGATGCGCACCTTCGTGGATATTAGGAAATGAAGCCCATAGCTTTTGCGTATAAGCATGTTGGGGCGAGTTTCGAATGATGTCCGATGTGTTGGCTTCAACGATCACGCCTTTTCTCATGATCGCGATTCGATGACAAAGCTGGCTCATTAAAGCTAGATCGTGGGTAATAAATAGAATCGAAAATCCAAACTCTTCACGAAGTTGATAGATTTGCTGAAGAATTTCACGTTGCACAACCACATCGAGTGCTGTGGTTGGTTCATCCATGATAATAAGCTTTGGGCTCAAGGAGAGCGCGATGGCGATAACCAGTCGTTGGCGCATACCACCACTAAATTGATGAGGGTACTCACTGAGTCGATCTCTAGGAATGTTGACCAGGTCGAGCAGTTTTTTTGCCCGGTCAGTCGCTTGCTCGTTGCTCATGCCTGTGTGATGGCGCAGAACATCGCAAAATTGTTCTTCTATCGTTAGCACAGGGTTGAGTGAGTTCATTGCACTTTGGAAGACCATCGCGATCTCGCTCCATCTCAGTGCATTGATGGCGTTGTCTGACAGCTCGAGGAGGTTTTTGCCATCGAAGTGAATCGTGCCGCCAGATATAAATGCCGGCGGCTTGTGAAGACGGTTCAATGCAAATGCAATGGTACTTTTACCGCATCCTGACTCGCCCGCTAAGCCAAATATTTCCCCTTTACCAATATCAAAGCTGACCGAATCGACTGCTCTGAAATCACCACTGTCTGTGATGTAGTCAATGCAGAGGTTTTGGATGCTGATAATAGGGTCAGGGTGAGAGGCGTCGTTTATGACTTGTTTATCCATGCCTAATTTCCAATTTAAATGTATTGTAATGATAATTGTTATCATTAGCATTTAAATTTAGGTGCGACAGCTTGAGCGTGGAAAATAAGTGAAGTGACTCGAAGAATTAGTCAGATATCGCTTCCAATTATGATGATGAAGTTGGACGAACTTGGAAGATGAGGATAGTGGATAAGTATAAAATGAGAGCTAGATCAAGTCAGTTTTGAAAAGGGTAATTCCTTAAAAGTACGACTACAATGATTAGGGTGCAAAGGTTAAATGAGTGAAATATTAATTAGATTTCAGAACCATTATGTTTATCACATTCTGGATTCAAAAATCTTAACAACCTGCATACCGTTTGCTACAGATTACTTGTCCAAACATGGTTTATTCGGAGGTAATATGTCCATCAATTCTATTGACCATGATGATATGACTAACATTGCAAATAAGTGGGATCTTGAGGAAGAAGAGATCAATACTCAACAGCCAGTTAAAAAGGTCAAATCCGCGGAAGCTCGCCGTCGCATTGAAGCATTACGAGAGATCCGAGAAAGCGGTTTAACCATTGAAGAGGCGAGGGAGTTGGGGATTTTGCACTAATCAATTTGCAATTCACAGCAAGGGTGGCTCGAATGCCACCCTTATTATTTTTTGTAAGATAAAATTGATCTCAATCGAGACAAAAGCGCCAATTCACCGTTTCTCTGTGGTATATTTCCCGCCCAAGTACCAACTAATACAAGCCACCATGACAATAAATCTTTCATTACTGCCATCCGATGAAAAGAACAAGATTGAACTTGATAAGCAAGCGTCATTCTTAGTTTGGAAACTTCGAGAGGCAAAAGCGATCCCTAGCGAAATTATTGAGCAAAAAAATAAGATTGCTGATGAGCATGAAAGAGAGTGGTTTGTGCAGTCGGTGGAAAAGTACAAGCGAATTATGAGTGTGATGTAATTTACACTTGTTTGCCTTCGCTGAGCCAAGAATTGAAATGACTCAGCTTTTTGCTAAAATCTTTCGCATTAAATTGAATTAGAGAGAAGATCCCGATGGGAAGAAGTTTTGAAGTGCGCAAAGCCTCAATGGCTAAAACCGCTGGCGCAAAAATTAAAGTTTATTCTAAATACGGTAAAGAGATTTACATGTGTGCAAAGAACGGCAGTTCTGATCCAGACATGAACCTACCTCTTAAGCACCTGATCGCTAAAGCGAAGAAAGACCAAGTCCCTGCGCATGTTATCGACAAAGCGATCGA
>NZ_MCWZ01000029.1:0-629 GCF_002877365.1 Vibrio sp. 10N.261.55.A7 | reverse complement strand
TATCGACAAAGCGATCGATAAAGCGAATGGCGGCGGCGGTGAAGATTTCCAACCCGCGCGTTACGAAGGCTTTGGCCCTGGCGGCACAAGCGTGATCGTCGACTGTCTAACAGACAACGGCAACCGTACTTTCCAAGATGTTCGCCAGTGTTTTGTTAAAACAGGCGCGAAAATTGGTGTTGAAGGTACCGTTTCACACATGTTTGCTCACCAAGCGGTATTCCAATTCAAAGGCGATGATGATGAGATCATTCTAGAAACGCTAATGATGGACGACGTTGATGTGACCGATGTTGAAGTCGAAGATGGCGTTGTGACTGTTTTTGCTCCTCACACTGAGTTCTTCAAAACGAAAACGGCATTGAATGGGGCATTTCCTGATCTAACGATTGATGTTGAAGAGATCACTTTCGTACCGCAAACACACACGCCAGTTGCGGGTGAAGATGCAGAGAAATTCCAAAAATTCTTAGATATGCTGGATGATTGCGACGATGTTCAGCAGGTTTATCATAACGCTGAACTGTAAGGTTTCAGTTGATTGAATCAAGCCGAGCTTAATGCTCGGCTTTTTGTTTTCTACTGCCTTGATCATGTTTCCAGAGAGGTCGGGTATTTATAATTAATTG
>NZ_MCWZ01000028.1:1371-56391 GCF_002877365.1 Vibrio sp. 10N.261.55.A7 | reverse complement strand
ATAAGAATCGATTGTTGTAGATTTGTACTTTCTACCCATAAGGGAAGAGATGAAAAGGGTGGCTCCAATGGTGAACCACCTTTTATTAGAGTCTACTTTCTAATTTCCTCCGACAACGTGTCATTGAAAGACTTCCACCAAAACGTCGGATTAGAAATAGTGGAACGTAGGGGGTTCATGCATCAAGAAGTTCTGATGCGATATATTCCACGCATAAGCGCCTGCCAGAGTGAATACTAGATAGTCACCGATGTCGATGTGTTCAATATTTTGATTTCTAGCGAGCACATCTTTTGGGGTACATAACTGACCGACCAAAGTGGCAGCAGAATGATTAATAGGGTTTGAGATAGATGAAGGCTGTTCGCTATGTACGATCTCAAATGGATGATCATGATCTTGCGCTGAAGGAGTCCGAAAATGATGTGTACCACCACGGGAAATGACAAAATTTTCGCCAAGATTTTGCTTAATATCTAAGACTTCCATAACGTAGTAACCACAAGCTGCTGAGATGTAGCGCCCGCACTCAAAACGAAATTTCCAATCTCCTAGTTGCTCTTCAACTATAAGCTGTTCGAGTTTTTCGCAAAACACGATCCAAGGAAAATGTTGCTGAGGATCTTGGTAATTAATTCCAACACCACCTCCAAGGTTGATAGAAAGCTCACCGAGCGAAAACTTTTTCTGCCATGCTTTAACGACAGTGAAATACCGTTTCATGAGTTTAAGATGGCGTTCAACGTTAAGCTGATGCGACATTAAATGGAAATGAAAACCTTTCAGTTCAATCAACGGGAAGTCTCGTAGAAACATTAAAGCGTCATTGAGATCAATTTCATCCAAACCAAACGGCGTTGGTTTTCCACCCATGGCTAATTTACTCAGCGTGATGTCACCGATGTCGATGTTCATGCGCAGGAAGATTGAAGCGGGTCTATTGAATTTTTGTGTCAAAGTACCAATGCGTTGCAGTTCTGTCAGGCTTTCTACATGAATTGCATCAACATCGAGTTGAATCGCTTGTTCCAATTCACTTGGCAGTTTACCTGGGCCACCAAAGATAAGGGGTTTGTCCAGCTGTTGCTCGTGTAAATGACAAAGCTCCCCACCTGACGCAGCTTCAAAGCCATCAACATAAGGTGCTAATGTGAGCAGTATTGGTGCAGATGGGTTTGCTTTCGCAGCATAAAATAGTTCTACGTTTCTTGGTAGCGCGTTACGCATGTGCTTAATGTGTTGCTCAAGTGAACTGAGATCATAAAGATAAGCGCACAATGGTTCATTTTTCTGCTTAGCCAGTTTCTTTATTTCTTGTTCAATGTGGGTAGGAACTTGTTGTAAATTAGTCATGTAAACCTCCATTGCTTTGCGTCGCCCAAGGTGCAGCGACCTGGGTATAGCCAGATTCTTTATCGGCATTTTGCATTAAACGGGTGGTAAAGTTGTTTTTGCTAGGGAAATACCCACCATTAACGAGTGAAACCAATTCTGGTTGTTTGCCATTAATTGACTGCCAGCGAGAAATGGCGTCTTTCAATGCGTTCCATAATGTTTGCTCTAGCTTTGAGTTTCCTTCCGCAATAAAGAAAATGGCTTCACTGATATTGTTGATGAAGGTGCAATAACCTATACGATTCCAGCCCTGTTCTCGGGTGTAATACACCGATTGGCGTGCACGCTCAGACAGATTTTGCAGTGTTTCTGATGGCCAAAACTCACGTAGCAACTTGGTGCCTTCTAAGTCCCGAATCCAAACACAGCATGGCATTCCTTTTTCAAAACCAATTAATGTATTTTGTAGATGAGGTTCAAACGCGACGCCATGTTTGAAATAGTAGTTAAAGATACCCGGTATCAAACAATGCAAATAACGTTCAAACCACAAAGTGGCGACATGTTGATATTGGCTTTGTGTCGCTTTCGCTTTTTTTCTAAGTTGAGTAGCGATGCAACTGTTTCCGTCTCTGTCGTAAGCAAAAAGCGCTCCTGCTAAAGTCGGTTGTAATATGTCGGTTTCACTTAGAGAGAAATTCTGGCGATATAAAATGCCAAATGATTCACGAGCCTTAATCACATCGACATGTTGATTATTAGCAACGGACTCAAGATTTAAAGTAGTCGCGTAAGGCTCGGTCATTACCTTGAATACTGGATTACGTAACTGCTCACTCTCTTTGATCGGGTGCAGAATTGAAGTTAGCTGAACGGCACTATCGAGCTCATACCAAGCGTTTTTTCGTACACAATTGGTCAAACGTACATTGATAGAGAACTTAGCGAACCATTCCATATCTGGGTGATAGAGAGTGCGTACCGACGAAGTTGGCAAAAGTTTTTCACCATCTAAACCATGCGGGATTATTTTGCCTTGTTCAATAGCTTTTTGGACCACGGGGTTTTTCAGAATGGTGTAACTTTCCCAAGGGTGGCATGGATAAAGTAACATTGTTTTAGAGCGGCTTGCGCTCGGTGCGAGTTTCTCAAGCATCGTTTGCGGTGTATTTCGTTTATCTGAACTGAGTACATCAAATAATGCTGAATTAACCTCAAACCAGTATAGAGGAACCTTAGCTCCTACCTCAGGTGAGCATGCTAACAGATCATCGATGCTGACTCCTGAACGACTCTTCGGTGTCGGATGGAAACTGTGTCCCCAAATTAACGATTGCTCTGATTCGATAAACGTATTGTGATGTTGAGGAGAGACGTCTGAGTTGAGGAACTGTTCGGTGATCAACAAACTGTTCTCCATTTGCTCGACCAATTCGTGATTAAATGGAATGCTCAGCACTTGTTTTAAGTAATTGAGTAAAAGCGTTAGCGTTTTCGTTGAGTCCAGCTTACACCATCCAGCATTAGGCACTTTGGCCCACGGCGCATCACTAAGTTTTACTTTACCCAAATTACTGACGTACTCAACGGGCAAAACGATCAAGCTATTCATTTGAGCTTGATTTTGGTGACGTAGGTGAATAGCCACGCGCTGATTCGCACCATAGTTTCTTTTTATAGTTTGAGGAAGAGACGAAGAACTAAAACACCAATCCACTTGCTTATTGGGTATCGCATATTCTCGTAGATAACAGTTCACAACACCCATAATGGTATTCAGGCTCGCTTTTTCACGGTTGAGCGCTTTTTCGTTGAATCTCAGTCTGTCTTTGTCTTTGTTTAAATTCTCAGTCGGAGATAATTGAATGTTTAACATGTTGATTTCCAAATTTTGAGTGAATGATCAGCGTGGCAACAGTTACGCAACTGACCAATGCAGAAAGTATGAAAGGAACCTCAAGCCAGCCAAAACTTGATATGAAAGAAGCGCTCAGCCCGGCAGCAACACCACCCCATTTAGACATAGCATCAAAACGAGAGAATACTTTACCGCTTTGATGTCGATCGACTTGATTCGCTAACGCCTGATGTAAGCCGTGATAGCAACAAACCATGCCAAGGCCAAACACAATGCGAGCAATAATTAACACCGTCTGAAAGGAAGTGAGGTGCATTAATGCACTGAGTGAAAGCAAGCTGAAGCCTAACCACAATGTACGCTGTGTTTGGTGGCGTTCAATCCAATCTGAGAACAAATGTACTTTCCCAGCAAAGAGTAAATAGACACCATGTGGTAGGGCGTACAAAACGCCAATCCAAGCGTGATTGGACATTCCATATTGCTGTAGAAATGGCGCGAAATAAGGAAATGTCACCACGATAGAGAACGCTAAGCCAAACTGCGCCCCGTACACCCAATATAAGGTGTTCAATGGCTTCGTTTCGTCGCATTGTTTATTAGATGCTTGGCGTTTTACAGAGTGTTTAGATGTCTTAAGTTCATCAACGGGCAGGGTTAATGTAATCGCTAGTGCCACCAAAGGTAAAACTGACAACCAAAGGTATGCATTCAACGGCTCCGTTTCCGATAAGCCCCAACCGAGCCCAATTGGCGCTATGATTAGTGCAAGGCGAGCAGAAAGCTGAGTCTTATTGAGTGATTTACCGAGCGTTTTCGCATCGTTGATTTGGCTTGATAAATAGCTGTTTGAAGCGGCCATTGTGCCGCCAAAGGTTCCTTGAACGATAAGACCAAACACAAACATTGTAAGATTATCGGCTATGCCACATAGTGCGAAGCCTGCTGCAAGCCCGAGTTGAGCTCGCAACAAAGAGCGACGCCTGCCATAACGATCTGCAAATTGCCCCCAAAAACGCGCCGCGACAGCGGTACAAAAAGTGGGGAGAATAAACAATACTCCAGCCCAATCCGTACCAATGTGTGCGCCAATGGTTGGCAATACCATCGGCAAAAACATAGGCATACCCAAGGCTGCAAATGCGGCAATAAAGTGGCACAATAACACACAATAAATGAGTTTGGTCATGATGATTTAACTCACGCTACGCTTGATGTTTTCAAGGTAAGCAGTTTGTGCTTGTTCGCTTGTTAGCAACAAAAAGTTCGGTGCCGACAATCCATAGAACTTATTGATATCGCTTGCGCCAGACGCTTCTTTTGATAGTAAGCTGCCTGAGCTCAATAAGTACTTCGCGTACAAGTTTGGAGAACCAAACAACAGTTCATTTGCAAGATCAGTGTTGAGGCCGTGTTCGTTCAACTGATTAAGCTGCTCCGAAAGGCTATCAGAGACAATCGCATACAACGAAGCTGAAGTGGCTATCCCTTGCGCTGACATTGCATCCACAATCGCTGCAATATCCAATTGTAACGTAATGGTGGTAAACATCTGGCCAAGTGCCAGCTCGTTGTCGACGATGATCCGTTCGTCTATAAGTTGTTCACATGTGACGGGTGAGAGTTTCTCAAACGATTGAAAACGTTCTGGCCAAATACGTGCTGCATCGTTATCTTTCATCGCTAAGGTCATCTTGCCTTGTTGATCGAATGCAATGATGGCGTTTTGTTGATTCGACTCTAAAGCGATTCCGTAACGAATCCACAGCGTAAGATGTACTTTGCACAAAAGGTTAACGTAATCGTTAAACCACTGAAGGGTGTCTTCATCATAATACTGTTCGGCAAGGTGCTCTAAAAACAAGCGTTCATCAGGCATTGGGCTCGCTAAGGCAGCAACAGGTACTAGTGCTTTATCTTGAAAATGATCGATTGTGTATTCACGAACGATGTAAGCGAACGTTTTGTTATCCCCAACGTGGCCCCCATGTTTCTCATTACAATGGAAAAACAGACTATGTAAGTTTTGATCACTTTGTTCCAAATGTGTCAATAATCGTTCAAACCAGTGTCCATCATAAAGAGTGGATGGTTTGATCAAGCGAATATTTTTGGTGCCTAACGAACGCATTATTAGCGGTACTTTGATATGAATATGCGGGGCATGATTCACAACGACTGTGCGTACCGATAGGGTTGGAGTGACATCTAGGTACGAAAGAGGGGCTTCAATAACGCCATCGGGAAGACTTTCAAGACTTCTCAGTGTTAGCGGATGAGTGGGGAACAGCTCATGACTCAGGGAAAAGTCTTCCGGCAAACCCACTTGATTCATCGTCGGCCAACAATCTGGCTTTGGGCTCGTTAGCGTAACGAGCGATTTTTCTATCGCGAGCCAACCAAGTGAAAAGCTTTGTGCAAACTCTGGCGCATATTGTTCGACGTCGCGGTCGCTTAAACCAAACTTTGCACGCGCTGTCGGGTAATAAGGGTGGTCCAGGTATGAAGCGATTTGATCGGCGCGTAAGAGTTTTTGCTCCCAACGGTCTAACGATGAAATCGGCTGCATCAGAGATTCTGAATGTTGGTAGAACGCTCTATCACATAAGTCTTTGTGTTTCTCCGCACATTCGAGTTCTTGCAAATAGCCATCTAACAATGAATGAGAACTTTGGTGCCCAATCGCTTTCAGTAGCTCTATCCAATCACGATAGTGCTGCTGAGCTTCAACAACGCCATTTATCTGGGTGTACCAACCATTACCCACAGAACCATTTTCTTGCCCGTATACCCAGCGTTGCATGTAACAACTCGGAGTGACAGGCAGGTAAAGCGTAAAATCAAAACGAGATAACACAGCCCATATTTGTTCTCGAGAATTAGATGAGATGTTGATTGTATTCGGAAGTTGAGTCGTAAACTGGCTTTGAGAAATCAATCCAAACATATCTTCACGTAAACAGGTATCAATCAAACGTTGAGTGAGATACAAAGCATTGTCGTTCATGCTGTTACCTCACTGATTGACATCAGATCAAAGCTTGATATGGCTTTCTTGAGAGCGGGTTCGAGTGGTTGTCCTGCAGGGGAAGCAATTGAGATACGAGCTAAGTAGTCCTTGTTGGAGAAACTTTGTTGAAAAACATCACCACTGCTTTTAAGCACCTGCTGTTGTGTAACCATGTCTTCATCATGATGGATGAAGGACGTTGAAGTGCCTTCAATCACGCCGCTCTGCTTCGCAACCATGTAATGCACATGAGCGGTACCATTGATACAAAACTTATTGTCTAGTTCGTTACCTAGATGAAGGTTTAAGATAGTACGAAACCATTTATCGCCACTGAGATTATTAAGTAAAAACTCTCGGCCATCACCAATACTTCGGTAGTTGATTTCGACGAGTACAGGACCAGACTCAGTGATGATGAACTCGCTATGACAAACTCCAAACCGCACCCCAAATGCTTGTAGTTGACGCACACACTCCTCACGGTATTTCACGCTGTTCGAGCCATTCCAAGTTGCCGACGTTTCGATGAAATATGGGGGTTCAGAGAGTTCTACATCAAACCCACCGAGTGCAATCAAATTATCACGGTCACCAATAGTTTCCACCGTGATAAGTGGGCCTTGCAAAAACGACTCAACCAATACAGGAGTGGCAGGGTGCTTTTGCCAAAACGCTTCACAATAGCGAGCGAGTTCAGTTTTAGAATTGCATCGCTGCACATCTAAACTAGCAACGCCTTCCTTGGGTTTCGCAACGACAGGAAAACTAAAATCGAACGATTGAGTCGTATCTCTACTTACCAACTCGCTCTGCGTATTGGGCAAGCATTTTTCATTGAGAACTTGGCGAGTTAAGTATTTATCTTTGGCTTTGAGTGTGACTGTCCAATCTTTCGCTGGGACGCCAAAGAATTGAGCACAGATAGCGGTCGAAGTTTGTAGGTGATCGCTATTGCTAAATACTGCTTGAGGTTTTAAATCTTGTTCTGTGATGGCCTCTATTAGCGAAAGGGGGTTAAAGACATCACATTCAAGAATTGTATCTGGGTTAAAGAGTGCGTCATCACTGGCTACCTTTAGATGATTGAGCTTTTGGTCCGTGATCAAAATGACGTTATGACCCATCGCTTTGGCGGTGGGCACGAAACCATGGGTGACTGAATCACTAACAACATGACTGACGATGATAATGGTAGATTTCATGGGACTTTCCTAGTTTTCCAAACGTTGTAATTCCTGCTCACAAGCGTTCTCCAAGTAATCTCTGTCGAGAAATTAGAGCAAAGTGCACTTATAGCTTTGTTTTAATTGGTATTTTTATAATTATTGTTATTGACTATTTTATTATTATATTTGTTGCATAGGGCAGGCTAATATAGAACATAAAATTTATATTGCAAATACAAATGATATTTGTTCTTATTCGCGTCAAGGTGAATTTATAAACTAAAACGGAATTAGGAATAGAACATGAGATTAACACTATCGCCCCTCGCATTCGCTATTGGAGGTGTATTAACTGCCGTAGCAAGTGCATCAAATGCAACGGCTGCAGAACAAACAGCGGTAAACGAAACAATGCAAGTTGTTGGGTATCAGTACGAGGGATATGCCGAGTATATGCCGCAGTCAGGTACAAAGACCGACGTTGAATGGCTCGATGTGCCGCAGTCGGTGTCAGTTGTGACGAAAACTGAAATGCAAGATCGTGGAGCTGTTCGCTTAGTCGACGCACTTGATGGGGTTGCAGGTGTTAACAATACTCTTGGCGAAGGAAGCCGAGACCAATTTGTTATTCGTGGTTTTGACTCACTTAACGACATGTACCGCGATGGTATGCGTGACGATGGTACGCTGCAATCTTACCGAAGTTTGGCCAATATCGAACGTGTAGAGGTGGTTAAAGGTCCCGCAGGCGCACTGTATGGCCGAGGTTCAGCAGGTGGGATCATTAACCTGGTGACCAAGCGTGCTAACGGTGATGATTTTACACATGTCAGCGGCAGTGTAGGCAGTAACAGTCAATATGTAGGCCAGATCGACAGCTCAATGTCGTTTTCCGAAAATGTGAATGGCCGGATTAACTTGGAATATCGCCAAGCCGATTCCTATGTAAACCATATCGATTCGAATGATTTCTTCATTGCACCTACAATTCGTGTCTTGCCTGCCGACGGGCATACTATCGACTTTGATGTTGAATACGCCCATCAAGAATTGGTGCCATACCGTGGTGTTCCATCAAAAAATGGACAGCCTGTTGATGTATCAGAAGCCACTTTCTACGGTGGTACGAACGATTATCAAAAGTCGGATAGCGTCAGACTCGGTGTCAATTACGAGTGGCTATTGAACGAACAATGGAGTTGGACTAACCGTGCCGCTTACACCCATATTGAACTTGAACAGAAGGGAACTCGACAAGGGACGGTGACTGGCGATGAAGTTTCACAAACGGTGAACAACTTCGGTTACGACCCTAGAACCACAACGACATTACAATCTGAGTTAGTTTGGGAAACGGCATCGAATCAAATGCTAATCGGTGCTGATTACAATCAAATCAATATCGACTTAACGTTGGCGGGTGACAAAACAATACCCGCAAAAAATATCTATGATCCTGTCGCAGCCCCAACGCCTGATCCCGGCTTTAAACCGTTTCGAGACAACACCACAACAACGGCTGGCATCTACATTCAAGATGTCTACACCTTGGGTGATCTTTCTTTGATAGGTAACGTACGTTACGACTCAATGAAACTTGAACAGCAAAAAACAGGGGCAGACAAAGAGAACTTAGACGACAACAAAGTCAGTTACAGAACAGGTCTTGTTTACCGCCTTAACGAAGATATGTCGGTCTATGCCAGCCTTGCTCGTTCTTGGCAGTTGCCTTATTCGGGTATTTATATCAATCCGAAATTGGCTGAGTTTTTCCATACTGACCTGAAAGAGATTGGCGCTAAAGCATACTTGTTGGATAACGCATTGATGCTTAATGCGGCCATCTTCCAAATCGATCAAGAGCAGCCTGAAACCAATACAGATGGTGATGTAATAAACAAGATTGAAGCTCGCCATGAGGGGATTGAACTGGAAGCTCGCGGGCAGTTTACAAAAGAATGGGATATCTCTATTGGGTATAGCTACTTAGACGCTAAAGACAAAGAGACAGGTAAGAAACCGAATGATGTGTCTGATCACTTATTCTCACTTTGGAGCACTTACCAGTTCGACGATAACTGGCGTTTGGGTGGCGGTGTGAAATATGTCGGAGACCGTTACTCGGGTAATGATGAAGCTGTCGCGCTTGGCGATTACACCACCGTTGATTTGATGGCAGCGTACACGACAGGTCGTCACAAAATCCAAGCCAATGCCTACAACGTACTGAATGAGAAATACATTCTAGGCGCAACGAATGGCAAATCTGGTTTAAACCAAATTGGTTACGGAGCGCCTGCAGAATTCATGCTTAGCTACGGATACCAACTCTAAGATTTTGGAATCATTCACTCAATAAATGTGAATTACTGGCCTCTTAACGAGGCCATCTATCCCACAAGAACAAAGTAACAAGACAAATGTTGCTCACTGTATACCTTTATAGGACTTCTCATGCTCTACCAGAATTTGGATGGTAAACATCAAACGCAGATACTGAAACATGCGCACTTACGCTTAAGTCTACTTGCTACAGCAATCGCTTCAGTGACCTCCTTCAATACATTCGCTTCCGATGAGCATCAAACAACGACGATGGAAACGGTCGTTGTTACTGCTAGCTTAATTGGTCGTTCAGAAGTGGACGACGTTAAAGAATACCCTGGCGCACGTACAGTTCTCACTAACGAACAAATAAAGAAAACGGGCGCTCTTTCAATCGATTCAGCCTTTCAAAGCGTGCCTGGTATTAAGGTACAAGACGAAACGGGCACTGGCGTATTACCTAACATCTCAGTCAGGGGTTTAAAAGCAAGCCGCAGTGGCCATGCGCAATTTCTAATGGACGGTGTACCGCTTACACTTGCACCTTATGGCCACACAGGGCAATCCATTTTTCCCGCTACGCTATCCATGCTTGACCGAATTGACATCGTTCGAGGCGGCGCTGCCGTGCAGTATGGTCCAAACAACGTAGGTGGTGTCATTAACTTAGTCACAAAGCCAATCCCCAACGCTTGGCAAACAGAAATCAGTAATCGCTTTACTGTATTTGAAGAGGGTAACTCTCCACTTAACGATTTCTACTTGCGCACAGGTGGGTGGTTAACCGATACGTTTGCACTTCAGTTAGAGGGTAACTTCTTAAAAGGTGAAAGTTTCCGAGAACACTCAGATACCGATGTGAAAAACTTTCAGGTTAAGACTCAATGGCTAATGAGCGAAACTCAAGAATTACAAGCGTTCGTTCAACGTTATGATGCCAACACGCAAATGCCTGGTGCTTTGTCTCCCCAAGACTATGAGAATGATCGGTCTCAATCAAAACGACCTTATGACGAATATCAAGGGACGTCGACACGCTGGAGCTTGAAATATATCCAAGATTTGAATATAGCCGACAGCTCAGAATTCGAAGTGCTGACATTTGGTCATCGTTCAGAGCGTTTCTTCCAATGGGGCTTCAATTCTGGTGACGGTCATTGGGCGGATCCATCAATCGCCTCAACGGATGTTCGTACTTCACCACGAGAGTTTACTGTTTATGGCATTGAGCCTAAGTTAGCCATGTATTTTGGTGAAGGAAAGTCCGTTACACAGAACTGGATCGTCGGTGCTCGTTATGTGAATGAGGACATAGACTACAAATTGACTCAAACACAAATAGCAGGCGGAGAAACAAAAACGCCTCGTGATTGGCATTTAGATACCAATGCGTTTGCTGGGTACATCAGTAATGAAATCGGACTGTTTAATGACGTGTTAAAGCTAACGCCTGGTTTACGTTATGAATCCATCGATATGACATTTGACGACCTGGGTAAGTCGCAGAAGACGGACAATAAAGTAACAGAATGGTTGCCAGGGTTAACCGTAGCGTACCACGTAACAGAGCAATGGGTCGGTTACACCAACGCACAGAAATCTTTGCGTGCACCACAAATCGCTTACATTCGAGGCTTAGGTGAAGAGGGCAGTGAGCTTGCATGGAACTACGAGTTGGGCGCACGTTACACCCAAGAAACAACGAGTTTTAACGCCGCTCTCTATCGCATTGATTTTAAAGACCAACTTCAATGGCAAAGTGCAACACAAACCTTCGAAAATATAGGGAAGACACTGCATCAGGGGATTGAACTATCGGCGCGTTATGTTCCGCAAGCCCTCCAGGCATTGAGCTTGGGGGCTGGTTATAACTACTTAGATGCAACCATAGAAGAAGAAGGCGACAACAAGGGTAATCAGCTTCCTTACACTTCTGAGCATCAGCTGAGTTGGGACGCGACCTACGCGTTTACGGGCTTAGACACCACATTGTCTGGTTACTATTTTAGTGATTCATTTTCTGACAATGCGAACACCAGTGAAGAGGATGCAACTGGGGCAAAAGGGAAAGTCCCTGCCTACATGGTTTGGAACTTTAATCTAGGGACTGACCTGTATAAGGATGAGAAGAGCAAGTTACGCATGAACGTAGCGGTAAATAACCTTCTCAACGAGGAATATTACTTCCGCGGTATCGATACTAGCCCAGTTGGGCGTTATCCAGCGCCTGGGCGCTCGTACACGTTGGATCTTAATTATCAATTTTAACGCTCAAGCAACTGAAATTATGCAACAAAACCTGTCACCAATGGTCGTTGGTGACAGCGAACCGTTTTATTTTGAAGGAATATAATGATGAATAACCTTTGTCGAGCACTGTTAACGAACAGATTCGCCACCACCCTTGCCATATTCGCGCTTGGTCTCGTTTCTTTCTCGCTCTCAGCCCAAACAAGAACGATACAAGATGAACAGGGGCAGTTTGAAATTTCTACCACGCCCCAGCGTATCGTCGTATTGGAGTTTTCGTTCGTGGACGCATTAGCTGCCGTTGGTGTTTCACCAGTGGGGGTTGCAGACGATAACGATGCCACACGAGTGATCCCTGCGGTACGAGAACTCGTTCAGCCCTGGGAGTCCGTCGGTATGCGTTCTCAACCTAGTCTAGAAGCCATTGCGGTACTCAAGCCCGATCTGATCATCGCTGATGCAGAACGCCATCGTACGGTCTACGAGGATCTTCAACGAATAGCGCCGACGTTACTGCTGAAAAGTCGCGGGGAAACGTATCAAGAGAACTTACAGTCTTCTCTTAAAATTGGTATTGCTGTAAACCAACAGTCCGCCATGGAGAAACGTATAAAAAAACATCAGGCCGTTATGTCTGAATTTAAGAGCCATTTTTCGATCAAGCAAACCGTTCAGTTCGCCGTTGTGACAGACAAAGGCATGTGGTTACATAGCCCTGCTTCTTATGCTGGTGGTGTACTGACCACACTAGGAATTGCGAGCCCGATAGAGGAACCCACAGAGAAAGCGTACCTACCTACGAGTTTTGAGTATCTTTTAAAGACCAATCCAGACTGGTTACTTCTTGGCGCTTACTCCGATCCAAACGTAATCAATAACTGGCAAGAAACCCCGTTATTTAATGCGCTAACATCGGCAAAACAAGAACAAATTGTGGACGTATCTCCTGAACTTTGGTCGCTCAATCGAGGAATGTTAGCCGCCGAGCAAATGGCCGAGAACCTTGAGAAGATCATAGATCCATCATGAGCACTTTGTTGCTCTCAAAAAACAAACACTGCCTGCCTTTGATTCATTGGCGGGTTGTGTTGTTTATAACGTTGGTGTCGAGTTTAACAATGTCCGGCTACATGGCCTCCATGCTGGGTTGGTCAAACTTTACGATAACGTTCAATGACTTGTTTCAATACTGGTTTTCTTTTGATGAAACGAACATGAACCATCAAATACTCGCGACGTTAAGAGCACCAAGAGCGTATTCTGGGCTACTTATTGGCGCAAGTTTGGCGGTATCTGGCGTACTAATGCAAGGGCTAACAAGAAATCCACTGGCGTCTCCTTCTATACTTGGCATTAACGCTGGTGCTTCCTGCTTTATGGCGTTAGCCGCGGTTGGCGTGCCTCTGGTCAGTGCGATAAATCCAATACTCAATGCCGTTATTGGCGCGATGCTTAGCGGAATGGCTGTGATGCTTCTTGGCGGATTTTTTTCTGAGCGTTCTCATCCTCTTCGTTTGGTTCTTGCTGGTATCGCGATAAGCGCATTACTTATTGGTTTGACACGCGCCGCGTTGATCCTCGCCGATGACATGGCGTACAGTGTACTCCAATGGCTTACTGGATCTCTTTCAAGTGTCGACGCAGAACAGTGGGAACAGCTGTGGCCGCCGATACTAGTTGGTTTAATATTGGCAATGAGCTTGGCACGAAATCTTAATTTGCTGACGCTTGGTGAAGAAGTGGCCGTTGGGTTAGGAATTAATATAAGGCTGACTCGATGGGTGAGTGGGTTAACCATCGTCTTGCTGGCTGGCGCCAGTGTTGCCATCGCTGGGCCTATTGGCTTTGTTGGTTTGTTAGTCCCTCATCTGATTAGGCCGATCGTTGGTCAAAATTACCATTTACTCATACCTATTTCTGCATTGGCAGGTGCGGCATTGGTAGGGTGGTCTGATGCGCTATCAAGGGCGATTGCTTTCCCGACGGAAACACCCGTTGGTGTCATTACAGCGCTACTCGGTACACCTTGCTTTATTCTAATTGCAACGAGGAGATCGTGATGCATCCTCATCTAAAGATGTTCATGTTATTTGGAGTACTAGCAACCGTCTCATCAACCGGACTGTTTGTTGGCGCAGCATCGCTTTCTCCATCACAAGTAATCTCGCACCTCATCGCGTTCTCCAGCGACGATTTTATTGTTTATCAGTATCGGTTACCGCGAATGTTACTCGCCATTAGCGTTGGGGCAGGGTTAGGGCTTTCTGGCATTTTAGTCCAAGGGGTAATTCGAAATCCACTCGCGTCTCCTGACCTTATGGGAATCAGCGCTGGAGCAGGGCTAGCCGCAACAACAAGCTTGGTTTTATTTCCTAACGCACCCGTTTCTATCCTCCCGTTAGCTGCTATGTTGGGAGGATTATTCGCAGCCGGATTGATTTCATTACTCGCATGGTGGTCAAAACCAACACCAGCGAAATTGGCGCTAATTGGTATCGCTGTGAGTGCATTTTTAGCCAGCGGTATCGACTTTTTGCTTGTGACAAATCCTATCGAAATAAACACGGCCATGGTTTGGTTAACGGGCAGCTTATGGGGGCGAAACTGGGATCAAGTGCCACTTATTTGGTGTTCATTACTTATATTGCTACCCGTAGCATTTTGGCTTGCGTGGCGTTTAGATGTATTAGGGCTCGGCGAAGAAAGCGCAACAACTCTAGGCACTAAGCCAAAACAGATTCAAATTTTCGCATTACTTGCCTCAGTATTACTGGCTAGCATCAGTGTTTCAGTGGCTGGAACCATTAGTTTTGTTGGTCTATTGGCGCCGCACTTGGCTCGTTTGTTGTTCGGTCATAATCATAAGTTGCTGATTCCATCGGCGGCGATACTCGGTGCTATCTTGGTGACCTGTGCCGACGCGCTGGCTAGAGGTCTACAACCCCCTATCGAGTTACCCGCCGGGGTGCTTACTTCTGTTATCGGCGCGCCCTATTTCATTTTCCTTCTTTATCGTTATCGAGGTTGGTAACCATGCTTCAAACACAAAACCTTTCCGTAGCGTATGGTAAACAAACAATCATACCAAACCTGTCTGTGTCAATTCCCAAAGGGAAAATAACGGCGCTAATTGGGCCAAATGGATGTGGCAAATCCACGCTGTTAAAAACGCTTGTCAGAATCAACAAACCCTCATCTGGTAAGGTATTATTTAAAGGGAAACCACTGTCAAATTATGGCGACAAAACACTTGCACGTTCGTTGTCTCTGTTACCTCAAATCCTAGTTAACCCGGAAGGCATCACGGTAAGAAAGCTAGTTGAATACGGTCGCTCTCCTTATGTGTCACATTGGGGACGGTTGGGGCAAGAAGACAAAAACATTGTCGAACAAGCAATGCAAGATACTGGTATACTCGCCTATGCCGATAAACCCGTTGAATCTTTATCTGGTGGTCAACGGCAAAGAGCTTGGATCGCGATGGTTATCGCACAAGATACAGATATAGTGCTGCTTGATGAGCCAACAACGTATCTTGATATGTCACACCAAGTCGAACTTATGAACCTGATGCAGCAGATGAATAATAATGGGAAAACGGTCGTGGTGGTGTTGCATGATCTTAACCAAGCATGTCGTTATTGCGATCATCTGATTGTTTTAGACAGAGGATGCAAAGTAACCGAAGGTTCGCCAGACGAAGTCATGACTGAACAGCTACTTAATCGTGTTTTCGACTTGAAAGCGAATGTGTTCCGAGATCCAATCGCCAATACACCTATGTGTGTAGCATTTTAATCTTGCCTCTTTTTATCAAAGCGATGACAAATCGTTTTTCTGACAATAACGAACGTATTTGTCATTGGCGGGGGACAAAGGTCAGTGCGATGTAGAGCATTAAAATTTCAAGCTATCTTCGATTGAGCAGTTCTCGAAGATAGCAAAATAATAAAATAATAAAATAATCTATGCTTTTTCTACTTGCTACCAAGCACAGATCCTCTTTGATTAAACGCTACCAGTGCATTGATAGCACTACGCTTGCCAATAGGCGATTTCTATCACTACGAAATAGACTTACTTTGAAATTATTGATGTACCGTTAAACAACGAATACGTCTGTATTACTCTGCGCCATTACTCATCCAAGTCTTGTACGCTGTCTCTCCCTGTTTTTCTAGTTGTTCAACAATGTATTCAATAAATACTCTCACCTTGGCAGGCATATAGTCACGACTCAGATAGTACAGATAAACAGCTTGTTCTGATTTACGCTGGGGCGGTGAAATTAGCGTTAGTTCTCCATTTTGGACAAGATCTCGTGCAATAAAATGGGGCATAAATGCAAGTCCAGCTCCTTGGCAGGCAAGCCTTGCCATGGCATCTCCATTATCTACAATGATTTGATAATCAGGATCGACACTAAATATTTCCTCATCTTTTGAGCTGCATATTTCAAGTAGGCGACCTGATTGCCTGAATCGGTATACGATCCAGCGATGGCTAGCGAGTTGCTCTGCAGATATTGGCGTACCAAATTGTTCTAGGTAAGAAGGGCTAGCAAATATGCCCATATCGATAGGGCACAGCTGTCTCGCAATTAAGTTACTGTCATCGAGCCTTCCGCTGCGAATTGCTATATCGGTTCCGCTATCAACTATGTTTGTATATTCATCTGAAAAGCTCAGTTCGATATTAATATCTGGATACTTATCGCAGAAGTCGGGAATCAAAGGAACAACGTAAAGCTTCCCAAACGATAGAGGCAAACTGACTTTCAGTGTTCCAGAAGGAGAAAGAGAGCTTTGCGCCAATTCTCGCTCACTACTGTCAATTAGTGAAAGAACGTCACGAGCGGTCTGAAGGTAATGGCTACCAGCTTCGGTTAATTGTAGCTGCCGTGTCGTTCTGTGTAGAAGCCGAACGCCTAAGTCTTTTTCTAACCGAGCAATGGCTTTACTGACAGTCGAAGGGGATTGGCCCGACTGATTTGCAACGCCAACAAAGCTGCCATTTTCGACAAGTGAAACGAAGAGTTGCAATAGATTTAATTTATCCATTTCAGACTTCAATTGGTGAATAATCTTCAATAGTAAAGTGACCGAACGACTATTTCAACACCCACTAATCCTAACTATGATGGCTAAAACTATTGCTAGCTCTCTGATTATTAGAGATTTGAAAGCTTAGATTAGACAGAAGACATTTGTTACTTTTTAGGGGCGTAAATGATCGTTAATCAACGTGGGCACGAAGTGCTCTGTTTCGCTGGAGATTCAGGAGATGGGATTCAGCTAGCGGGAAGTCGTTTTGCAAGTAATGCATCTGTTTTTGGGAATGATGTTGTTACTTTGCCTGATTACCCTGCCGAGATCAGAGCGCCTGCTGGCACAGTATCTGGCGTTTCAGCGTTTCAATTACAATTTTCGTCTGGTGAGATTCATACCGCTGGCGATGCATTTGGCGTTTTAGTCGCAATGAACGCGGCAGCGCTAAAAAGTAAAGTGGTTGATTTGATAAGTGGTGGGCTGATATTGGCAGACCTAGATGGCTTTACTAAAAAGAATATAACCCTAGCTGGCTATTCATCAGATCCGTTGAGTGATGGTAGTTTGTCAGAGTTCAGACTGATTGCAGACAATTTCACGAAGTTAACGGTTCAGTCGTTAAACGAGTTGGACTTGCCTTCAAAACAACTCAAACAGAGTAAGAATTTCTTCGTACTCGGTATTGTTCTGTGGGTTTATAGCCGTTCGTTAAATGAAACAGAAGAGTGGTTGAACGATACGTTCTCAAGTAGACCAGCAGTGTTGGAAGCCAATACGTTAGCACTACAAGCGGGGTACAATTATGCGGATACTACAGAAATCTTCAGTGACACTTACCAAATACAAGCAGCACCTCAAAAAGAAGGGCTATACCGGAATATTTCAGGGAACGAGGCTCTATCACTTGGGTTTATCTGCGCGGCAGAAAAACTAGAGCGTCCTCTGTTTCTTGGTTCGTATCCCATTACACCTGCCTCAGAGATATTGCATACACTGTCAAACTACCAAGATTTAGGCGTTAAAACCTTCCAAGCAGAGGACGAAATAGCGGCGGCTTGTGCAGCATTAGGCGCATCTTATGCGGGTGCGTTGGGAATAACCGCAACATCTGGCCCTGGGCTGTGTTTAAAAGCTGAAACGTTGAACCTTGCAGTGATGGCCGAATTGCCTTTGGTGGTCATCAATGTCCAACGCGGTGGTCCATCAACGGGATTACCGACTAAAACAGAACAGTCTGATTTGTTATTTGCGATGTATGGGCGTAATGGTGACTCTCCTATACCCGTTTTAGCCGCGGCTTCGTCTGCTGACTGTTTTGATATGGCATTGGAAGCGAGTCGCATAGCTACGACATTTATGACTCCCGTAATCCTTTTAAGCGATGGTTACTTAGCGAATGGAACCGAGTCTTGGAAAGTACCTAACTTAGAGGATATTGCTCTCTCCCCTATACACACCTCAAGTAAAGGTGGGAAAGAAGAACCGTATTTTCCTTATGAACGAGACTCTATGACTAGAAGTCGTGAGTGGGTAACACCTGGAACAAAAGGAAAGATACACCGTATAGGAGGTTTGGAAAAACAATCTGTCACCGGCGAACCAAGCCACGATCCAGAGAATCATCAAACGATGACAAACGAGCGAGCCGAAAAAATAGCCGGTATTAGTGAGTTCATACCAAAGCAGTCAATAACAGGAGCTTGTGACGATCAGTTGCTAGTGATCAGTTGGGGAAGTACTTTTGGATCCGTTACATCCTCAGTTAAACAATTGAGGGAGAAAGGGAAATCAGTCGCTCATATCCACTTACGATTTATTTATCCATTTCCACTTAACTTGGCAAGCATAATCGCTGAATTCAACCATATCCTTGTATTCGAACTCAATGATAAACAGTTAGTAAAACTCATCCGATCAGAGTTTGCTGTCCCAGCACAAAGTGCTACTCAGGTAACCGGTTTACCGTTCAAGGTAAAGGATGTTTCTGAGATGATAACCCAATACATTGAGGACAATATCTTATGAGTGTTGAAACATTAAATAGAAAAGACTTTGTTTCATCTTCTTCTGTTAAGTGGTGCCGAGGATGCGGTGATTTCAATGTACTTAAAACTATGCAAGGAATGCTGGCAAAAACAGGGCGTACGAGAGAAGATACTGTATTCATTTCAGGGATAGGTTGTTCGTCTCGCTTTCCATACTATCTTGAAACATACGGTTTCCACACCATTCACGGACGTGCGCCTGCCATTGCCACTGGCGTGAAAGAAACAAACCCAAATCTAGAGGTGTGGGTCATCACCGGTGATGGTGATGCATTGAGTATTGGTGGTAATCATTTTATACACGCCATTCGTCGTAACCAGGATATAAAGATATTGTTGTTTAACAATGCCGTTTACGGTCTGACGAAAGGGCAGTTTTCACCCACGAGCGATAAAGGTTGGGTCTCAAAATCTAGCCCGTCTGGATCGCCTGACCGTCCATTACGCCCCTTGGCACTTGCAGCGTCAGCTGATGCAACATTTTTGGCCCGCACTTCAGATAACGATCCCGCTCATATGGCCATGGTGCTTGAGGCAGCGGCTGAACATAAAGGAACGGCTGTCGTCGAGATATTACAAAATTGTGTGATATTCAATGACAAAGTACACGACCGATACAATGCGCCAGCGAATCGAGAAGAAAACTTATTGTATTTGGAAGACAAACAGCCGCTACTTTTTGGCAAAGATAAGAATAACGCCCTTATAAACAGTGGTTTTGGATTCAGTCTAAAAAAAGCGGGTGACCCTTCTACCATCAAACATTCAACAGACACACAAGACTCTATTTATGCGTTTTCTTTGGCTCAATTGAGCTATCCAGAATTCCCAGTACCAGTTGGTATTTTTCGACAGATTCAGCGACCTACCTTCGACCAAGAATTAACGATGCAACAAAAGCATGCGACAGAAAAGAAAGGGAACAGAGATTTAAACAGTGTATTGCAACAAGGTAGCTACTTTCGATTAGGATAGTAAGCCAAATAATCAGGATGTTTTTTGAACAAAGTAGACAGATCACTGGATATACTTTGGCATTCTATGTTCTGGGCGTTTGCATACATCGAAATCATCTTTTCTTTCCTATCTACTACAACTTCCGATTGCTGTAGTAGGGGTCACTTGACGATTCGGAAAACATTGTACGATAAGAGCGTAACCCATTATTTTTAAGGGGAATCCAATTCATTTTATTCTTCATTACAAAGTAAAGCCTTTATCAGACTGCTCCAGATTTTTTGACCTTTTCGATAGTTGACCGGCTACAGCCTAAAAGGTGTTGAATCTGAGACCAGCTTTTACCCTCACTAAGTAAAAGCGCCACATTTTCTCTCAGTTGGAGATCTGGTTTTCTTCCTTGATATTTACCTAAAGCCTTAGCTTTCTGTATTCCTTGTGCCTGTCTTTTACGTCGGGTTTCATAATCATCCCTGGCCATTGCCGCAGCGAGATCAATCATGAATTCAGTCAGCACTTTTGAAATCATCGAATTTTCTAAGTCACCGCTGAGAGCGGGATGAGTCATAGGCTGGTCAAGATACAAGGGGCGGATTAAGTGCCATCAAGTTAAATCAGGTGCATATAAATTTTATTATCCCCGTTCAGAATTTAAACTTCTAATGTAGGAATGGCCATGAAGAGTAAGGTAATGTGGGAATTGTCATGAAGAGTAAAGTAATGTGGGAATTGTTATGAAGATTAAGGTTTGTATTTTTTTAGTATGCCTCTTATTACCTCTCCTTGCTAATGCATCTAATTTCGAAAACGTTGCCCTTGTATCGGTGTCAACTCAGTATGACGAACAGAAATTAGACAAAATAAAAAGCAAATTAGAAAAGGTTGGCTATAAAGTAACGGATCAATACTTACATCAAGTCGTTTCTGATTTGGGTTATGTTGACAATGATTATTCTCGAGCAAAAAACCTTATCAATGCTTTGTTAGATGACGATGTCGAAGTGATTTGGTTTGTTCGCGGTGGTGGTGGTGGATTTAACTTAATTCCCTACCTTTACAAAGAGGTGGAAAGATTGAAGTCTGCTAAACCTAAAGTACTAATTGGTTTTAGTGACGTAACCGCAATCCATTCTTTCGTCAACGAATACCTAAAATGGGACTCATTACACTCT
The DNA here is from genome assembly GCF_002877365.1 of Vibrio sp. 10N.261.55.A7. GTDB lineage: Bacteria > Pseudomonadota > Gammaproteobacteria > Enterobacterales > Vibrionaceae > Vibrio. The sequence continues at coordinate 35,222 of NZ_MCWZ01000028.1, read as the reverse complement.
GTTGTAGCTAGTTACAATAAGGATATGAAAGACCCAGATGACATTGCGATATCGACTAATGATTTGGAGCCACTACCAAATATTGCGAATATATTAAAGTCTGGAATCTCTTATAACGATGTTATCCCCCTTAACGACATCGCCAATAAAGGCGTTACGGGAGAATTGAGAGGAGGTAACCTGACGTTGGTTGCAGCTAGTTTTGCTACAAAATTTGAACCAAAATTTACCGATAAGGTTCTATTGTTGGAAGATGTCGGTACTTCTTTTCGTCAGTTAGACCGTAGCCTACAACAAATCCTATTCATGAATAAGATAGATGTAAATGCGATTGTTTTTGGTCAATTTTACCCACTGGATCCGACAGATGAACAGAGATTGATTTACAAGTCTGTCATTCAAAGATTCGCAGATAATTGGGGAAAACCCGTGTATTACTACCCTTTCATAGGACACGGTAGATTAAATAATCCCGTTATACTTGGTGAAAAAGTCACAATCACCTGTGATGATGAAAAAGTAGGGTACTGTAACCTTAGTCAAAAGTGAGAGTGAGTATTCCTCACCAGAGAGAAGCCCTCAATCGCTCCAGAGTCGTTTTATAAGCACTTACAAAGAGGGTTGGAAGCCTGAATATTTAGACTTTGAACCTCATTTTATTCCCACAAAAGTAATGACTGATCAGACGGTAACTGGCATTGTAAATGCGGGAAAAAAATTAAGCTTCATTCCCTTTGGTAATACCATCGCAGAGCTATCTCAAGACTCTATGACCAATTCAAAACTCAACTCGTTAGACAAGCTTGAACAGGTGAAAATTGTCACTGATTCGGTTTTGCTTCATGAGAATTTCGGAATGGATTATCTATCATCGTTATTCGGTGTATCGGAACGAACCATTCAGCGTTTATTTATACAAGAAAATGACAGCTTCAGAGATTATATAAACCGACAAAAAGCGCAAAAAACCAAAGCGCTCATGGCCCAAGGGCTATCGGTTGAAGAGGTGTCTGTCATTCTCAACTACTCCGATCCGGCAAAATTGAGTCGGGCAGTAAAAAACACCACCGGTCTATCACCAACCCAACTTAAAGATGTGTAAAACCGATTTAACGAGAGCACATGAGGAATTTACACTCATTGTGCTCTCAACTGTATAGCCAGTTACTTCTTGTTTAGATATGCGAGACCAAAATCAAGCGCACCGATAATCGCCGCAACTTGAGCGTGGTTGCATTCTTCATCCGTCACTTTCGGGCTATCTGGGTACACTTCCGTCGTCGTGCCAAATTGACAATTACTGAGTCCACCGCAAAGCGACAGCTCTTTTAATGGGTAGTTAATCACGCCGTGTTGAACAACATCCGAGCCAATGATTTTATTGTTGGCATCGGCCGGAGCGATATGCGTCACCTGTTTCACTGACTCAATCACCGCACGCTGAAATTCTGGCTGTGGGTTTTCTGTATCGCCTACCGTGTAAAAACCATCCGGTACCATACCTTCAATTAACTCTTTACCATCACGTGCAGCTAGAGCAGGGCGGAACTCAGTTTCGTCGCTGTCAGTGGTTTCGTGTAAGTCAACATGAATGAATATGTCGGTGTTTAAACTGTTCACCATCGCCATCAATTTGGCCGACTCTTCTGCTGGAGAATCTTGGTAAAAAGATCGGTTAGGATCGACCGCATTCGGGTTCCATCGGTTAATGGTTTCGTAACCCCAAGGGCTCACACACGGAGCAACCACAATATTGAAATACTGGCTATATAGTTTGCCTTGAGTTTCAATAAACTTGAGCGCGCCGTGAACGCCACTTGTCTCGTAACCATGTACACCACCAGTGACAAGAATCGTTGGCTTATCTTCTGTCCAGTTGCGGCTTTTTAAACAATAAAGTGGAAAACGAGCAGGGTCGTATGACAAAGAACCATATTGCTCAACATCGAAGTCTTTACCCAGATCTTTAATCTTTGGCACAACTTCTACGTTGTATTCGCGTTTAACCTGAGTTTGTTCTCTCCATTCAGACCGTTCTTTCTCTCCCCACGGTTTACCTTGTTCACCAATAGGGTATACAAATGCGCTTTTCATGACTTTACTTTACCGTTTCTTATTGATTTTAACCGAGCTTATGATGGCAAGAATAAGAGAGCAATGATTATTCGTTATAAATATGTTTGTCAGCAGTTGTATTGACTACACGCGAGTTGAATCACATATTTATTGTGCTTATTACGTCAGTCAGTGTGGATTCTGTTTGTGCACCGATAAGGACTTGTTTTTGATTAAAGATAAATGCCGGTACGGCGTTAATACCAGCTTCTACCCACTGCTGCTCGGTTACCGCAACAGCATTTTCCCACGTTTCATCTTGCATTACCTGAGTAGCAACCTCAGGATTTAGCCCAACGGTTCTGGCAATCTCTCGTAAATTTTCAATCGAACTCACGTCTGTAGATTGGGTAAAATAAGCCCGAAACAAAGCCATTTTAAGGCTGTACTGAAGACCAAATTGCGCTGACCACATAAGTAACTGGTGAGCTTTACGAGTGTTGTATATCTTCATGCTGGTAGAAAAGTTGAAAAAGAAATTCAGTTCTTTACCAAGCGTAGCCATGGATGAGCGCGCACGTTCACTCGCGTCGCTTGTCGCGGCGTATTTTTCGAAGGTATGTTGGTACAAATCCATCCCTTGCTGAGGCATGGTGGGGTTAAGTTCAAATGGGTGCCAGTGTATCTCGACAGGTTCTTTTAACGACAATCGGTCGATGACACGTTCTAGACGTAAATAGCCAATGACACACCAGGGGCAGACCACATCTGAAACAATATCGACACGAAACGCCATTATGATCTCCTTTAACCGCTATCTTTAAAAATGACAGTACCTAAGAGACTACAGTCACCAATAGTACTTTAACTTTGAACTCGATCACCTTTCTACGAACCGCCTCAATTTGATGAATCGAATTATTGTGTTTGCCTACTAAAAGCGTCAGTAGTGAGTTAAATATAGAAGTGCTGTCTTCTGTTGCAGCCCAAGCGGAAATCTCCTTTCAGGTGGATAGAAATAGGGGAGGGTGAGACAACTACGCCCTTCTACTCATACGAGTTTATTGCTGCTAAGGGGGACTATTTTGATTCTATTTATTTATATAATGCCGATATTGAAAGTTACAAAACACTATTTAAGGAATTAGATACGTATGGAAAACGTGAACTATGCCAACGTTATCTTGCACGCATTTGATTGGCCATATGCATTAGTAACTGAACGTGCAAATGCTATCGCGAGCGCCGGCTATAAGTCTGTACTTGTGTCACCACCAATGAAGTCATTGACTCACCCTAATGGGACTCAATGGTGGCAGCGCTATCAACCCCAAGACTATCGAGTGATCGATAATCAGCTGGGCAATACAGAAAGATTCATCGAGATGATCGAAAGCCTCGCGGCTTATAACATCTCTGTCTATGTTGATGTGGTATTCAACCACATGGCGAATGAGTCTTCGATTCGTAACGATCTCCAGTACCCAAGTCAAGAAGATTTGGACGAGTATCATTCCAATTCAGAGTTCTATCAATCACAGAGACTATTTGGTGATCTCACCAAACCGCTTTTTACAGAAGATGACTTCGTGGAAGCGTTTGGGATAAAAGACTGGAAAGATAAGTGGGAGGTTCAAAATGGACGAATCACCGGCGGCCCGCAAGATCCTGGTCTACCGACGCTAAGAGACAGTGACTACGTTATTGAACAGCAGCGTGCGTATCTTACGTCGTTGAAAAAGCTTGGCGTGAAAGGGTTTAGAATCGATGCGGCTAAACACATCACCTTAAAGCAATTGCAAAAGGTATGGAGTAAAGATATTACTCATGATGTGCATATTTTTGGGGAAATCATTACTGATGGCGGCGCAACGAAGGAAGAGTATGAGCTATTCTTGCAGCCCTATTTAAAAGAAACGCGTCTAGGGGCCTACGATTTCCCACTATTTCAAACTATCTATGACGCTTTAGCACCTAAAGGCAGTTTAAAGTCTTTGGTCAACCCTTATTGCTTTGGACAAGCGCTGTCGAAAGGTCGAGCGATCACATTCGCCATTACTCACGATATTCCCAACAACGATGTGTTTAATAACCTTGTGATGGATGAGAACAGTGAGTGGCTTGCCTATAGTTACATTCTTGGCAGAGATGGCGGCGCCCCTTTGATTTATAGCGACTTAAATCCAAGCGGAGTGAAAGATTCTTCAGGGGAACCTCGTTGGATGAGTGCTTGGGATGATAAGCGCATCCAAAGTAGAGTCCGCTTTTACAATGAGATGCATGGTCTGCCAATGACGATAGTCGAAGCCAGTGAAGACTTGCTGATTTTTGAACGTGGTGAAGCGGGGATCGTGATATTGAACAAGTCATCTAGGGCCTCCAACGTAGAGCTGAAAGCCGATGGCGTGTGGTGTGACTACCTGACCGGATTGGATTTTGAAGCTAGTGCAGGCTTAGTCGACATTAAAGTAGAAGCCAAAAGCAGCCTTATGTTGGTGAAACAGTAATACACCAAGCCATATACAGCTACATAAGACCGAGAAGATGAGTTAACGCTGCGTTTTAATGTGTAGGTGACTCAATGACTATAAGCACTGATCGATTCGTTCAGTGCTTATTTGTTTGTATGATGCTGTACTTAAGACGTTACTGAGTTTTAAAGTTGCTGACCTAAAATCAATGTGGCCACTTGATCACACTCTTTCTCATTACCAGCAAATAGCTGCTCTGCAATCAGCGGTTTCTTTTGGCCCGAGAGCGCACGCTTTTTTGCTTCACGAATAAGCAACGCTAACTGTACTTGAGCATCTAATGAGCTGGTCTGAAGCGGCTGCCACGATGAAACCGCTTGGCTAAATCGATCGAGTTTCAATTTCGGTGAAAGCTTGGTTGCCTCTAGTTTCAACAATGAAAGCATGGCATGTGTATGATCATCGCTGTCTTCTTCCTTAATAGCCAATTGGTTCAACAGCGCGGCAAGCAGTTCGCCAGGCTTAATCTGACCAGAACTCGCTGGGAAATTGAGCGTCAACCTTGATGAGAAATCGATGGTTTGAATTGTGCTCGCGGGGAAGAAGGTAATGCTGCACAAACAATCGAGTGGAATCCAGATGGATTCGCCTTTATGAATCGCATATTCACTCTTACCTAAGCGAACAAGCGCTAAGCCTTCTAGAACTCGAATTAAACTGTGTTTGATTACCTTTTTACGAGGTGTCGTAGTTAAAAAGTCGTAATGAGTAATTTGATGTTGAACCGCGTAATTCATGAGCTTTGTTTCAATCTAGGCTAGGCAAGGATTTGGGCGACAAGATTACCTCTTCTACCAACAAATGCCAATAGAACTGAATGATAATCACATTTATCTGGTCAGACCTTGGTTGTTATGAGAACTCTATTGCTGCTAATAAGGGGAACTATGCGTAGAATAAGCGAGTTTTTTTTAATACGTAGTAACTAATGACTTCTAATACCGATCCATACATAGATATTCGTCCTTACAACGATGAAGAGATCCCTGCCGCTATTGAGCGACTAATCAATGATGAAGAGTTCATCAGTGCGATCCTTCACCACCGTTTTTCAAACCACGCCCCTTGGTTTATGGCAGTGATGAGTCCGTTTGTAAAGACGTACCTAAAATTCAAGTGGAAGAAACTGAACAGCATTGAAGCGATTCAAAAAGAAGTGAAAAAATACCTGACGAATACCCTGAAAACGACAACGAATGGTGTCACTTTTAGCGGTTTGGATAAGTTAGATAAAAAGACGTCATATCTATTCGTGTCTAACCACCGCGATATTGCGATGGATCCAGCGGTGGTGAACTACGGCTTGCATGAAAGTGGGCATCAAACCATGCGCATCGCGATCGGTGACAACTTACTTAAGAAGCCTTGTGCGACTGAGCTAATGCGTTTGAATAAGAGTTTCATTGTTAAGCGTTCGGCGAAAGGGCCTCGTGAAATGATGAAGGCGTTGGGTACGCTCTCTAGCTACATTAAACACTCTTTAGATACTGGTCATTCAATCTGGATTGCGCAGAAAGAAGGGCGAGCAAAAGATGGCAATGATTTTACAGATCCTGCCATTTTAAAAATGTTCCACGTTGAAGGTCGTAAGCAGAAAGTAAAGTTTGCAGACTATATGACATCGCTAAAAATTGTGCCTGTGTCGATCTCTTACGAAAATGATCCATGTGATATTGCGAAAGCGCGCGAGTTATACGAAAAAGCAACACATGGTGCGTACGAGAAAGGTGAATTTGAAGACATAGAAAGTATTATTCAAGGCATAGTAGGGGACAAGGGACGAATCCATGTCGCGTTTGGTGATGTGATCACTGGTGAATATGAAGCGCCTGAAGACTTCGCAGCTGAAGTCGATCGTCAAATTCACGATAACTATAAACTGTTTCCAATCAATGAACTTGCAGCGGATACTGAGCGTGACATTGATACAAGCACACGCCAGCGTCTGCAGGAAAAGCTGGAACAGTTACCGCTTGACGCGCACAAATATCTGCTTGATAGCTACGCAAACCCAGTAAGAAATCAAAGCTAATCAGTTTCTTACCACAAGCACATATAAAAAGAGATGCGAAAATGCATCTCTTTTGCTATCTAGTGAATAACGTCGCCGTGCTTGTCGACACATCGTGAGTAAATAGCGTTATCTCGCGACTGCGCCACCGAGCGTTAAATTGCTCGGCCATTTGGTTACCGTATTCCCACCAAGGTATATATTCCCATTGACGGTCATGGTGTCTGGAAAAGTCGTGATCTTCGAACCGCCAATAAATAAACTGCCTTCTACGACAAGCCCTTCAGGCAATTCTTCTAAAGGTGTTCTGATAACACTCAGGTCGCCTTTGACCCTAAATCTAGGCGGTAAAGACGCCACTTGAGTATCCGTAAGATTAATGTAGCCACCCACTTTAACGCCACCAGGCCAGCGTGTAAGTTTTGACCCTAACAGGTTTGCATAGCCCTTAATGGAAGTGCCTTTTTGAAGTCGCGCTAAATCGCAATTGGTGGCTTCTAAACTGCCACCAATCTCTATGCCCTTAGGAAGTTTTGTTATCGCAGTTTTCGAGATATTGAGATTACCTTTGACGACCAATCCATCGGGTAGGGATGTATAGGGCTTGTTCCTTAGATCAAGGTTTCCATAGTTATCGAGATGGTTCAGGATTTTATAATGGTCGAGATGCTCACCATGAACAATGGCAGAGAATAGCAGCACAAGTGAAAATAAAACGGTTTTCATTAAACGGAATTCGCTATTGAGGGTGCAGTGGTTAGTATCGTAAGGAAGAGCAAATGAATCAATCTTTAAAGAAGAATCTGTGAGACTTACTCAGCTAACAAACGGCTAAGTAAAAATCTAGATGAAGAATGAGTTGAAGAACCAATTGAAAAACGAAGCGAAAAAGAAACGAAAAAGAAGCGGACAAAGGCTAGAGGGATGACAAGATGGACGTAACCAAGAGTCGAAGAATGGCAAAAACAAGACTTCAACTCTAGGGAATGACCAAGCTTAACTCTATAAATTTAATAGAATAAACTTGGTATTTTAGATCATTACTTTTTACGACAATATTCTGCGATCACGTACATTGATTGACCACCGTTTGTCTTGCCTGAAACCAGTTTAGGGTCGTCGCCAACGCTAATACCACGGATAACGGTTCCTTGTTTGATCACTTGGTTCGTTCCTTTTACAGGAAGATCTTTAATCACTGTAACGTCGTCGCCCTTCTTAAGCTCTACGCCGTTAACGTCCAAAGGTTTGTCATCTGCAGACATACCAATTTGAGCCCAAACTGACGTTTCTTCTTCAAGGTACATCATTTCTAGCAAGTCTTGAGCCCAAGACTCCGCAGACAAGCGGGTCAGTTGACGCCATGCCATTACTTGTACAGGTGGCTCTTGGCTCCACATACTGTCGTTTAGGCAGCGCCAGTGGTTAATATCTTGCGGGTCATCAATTTCACTTAAACATTTGTCACAAAGCATCATGCCGTGATCGACTGTTACGTGGCTATGAGGTGGTACAGCGTATGCTGTTAAAGATGATTCACTTCCACACAGTTCACATTTTGATTGGCAGCGTTCTAGCATAGTTGCTTCAGAAGACATAATAGACTCACATTCGGTAAAGTTAAATAACGCGCATATTATCCACTTTATCCATAGAAATGAAAGGGGATTTCACCTTAACGAATAGCAGAGTCTCTTTGCATCATTTCATGGTCATTGTGGAGTCTGAACTTTGCCCGCACAAAGCGACAACGTAACTTTAAGTAAAGCCTTTACGTACAAAGCCTGGCACATCATAATCTCGCTGTTATACACATTAATTATTAGGGAATAGTTTGGAACTTTTAGCGACTGAATGTCTCGGAAAACCACTTCGACTCGAAGGCTCTATGGCCGGTTGGCAGCAACTGTATTGGGACAATACTTTAGTGTCTCAGTTAGACGCTTCCAGCTCTGATGGAAGCTACTCAAGCCATTCCTTTACTCTTCTACAAGGCGAAGTCCGACTCAACTGTAAGTTGCAAATAGAGCTCGTTTGGCAGCCATTCAACATCGACTACAAGCTTTCAATAAACGAGCAACCCATTGAAGATGGAAGCCGAAATCAAAAAGACATCGAACAACAGGTGCCTTTTACGCCGCCTAAAGCAGAGCGACGTTTTAGCCTTATAGGCCTTTTCTCACTCGGTATGAAAGCCCTTAAGAGCGCAAAGCTCATTAAAGTGGTATTGGCTTCTGCGAGCTTGGCTGCGTATTCATGGTTGTTTTCGTTTCAGTTTGCGATAGCACTCATTGCATGTCTTGTTTTTCACGAATACGGGCATGTTCGTGCTATGAAATACTTTGGCATGAAAACAAAAGGCATCTATCTTGTCCCATTTTTAGGCGGATTGGCCCTTAGCGATGAAAAGATCAACACTCGCTGGCAAGATGTGGTCATTTCAATTATGGGGCCATTCTTTGGGCTACTGCTCTCAATCGTTCTACTGATTGCATACTTTATTACCGACAACATGTTTTTTGGCGGGCTTGCAGTATTCAATGCGTTCCTTAACCTATTTAATCTACTGCCTATCTTGCCACTTGATGGCGGGCACGTGCTAAAAAGCATTAGCTTCTCTATGAACAGCGTAACCGGCATTGTCCTTTGTGCTGCTGGCGCTATTGGTGGTGTCATTCTTAGCTACTCTTTGGGGCTCACACTGTTTGGCTTCTTACTTATAATGGGTACGATTGAAATCGTTTTAGAGTGGAAGCAAAGACACCATAGCCACTTATTGCCGTTAGACCGATATGGTCAGATTGTATCGACACTGTGGTACCTAGGTTTAGTCTTCGCTCTTATCAGTATTATTTGGTATTTCGCTTCAACGGGAGATGCCTTGTTACAACTTCCGCTCCAAATTTTAGGCACCTAATGACTCACATTTCGATGTGCAGCGGCAGATATTCGACATGTAAAAAAGTGGCTTAAAGTAGGTTATAGACGAGATAGATTGAAAAAGGCGAACACAGTGGGTATTCGCCTTTTTTTGGGTCATTGTTTCGAGTTAAGAACAGTTAGGGGCACTGCTATTTTGATTCGGCAAAGTAGAGATCTTCACCTTTAGATCATTGATACGAGTATCGTGAGAAGGGTGGGTCGAAAGAAGTTCAGGTGGTTGCGCTCCACCCGATGCCTTTGCCATGTTTTTCCACAAATCAACACTTTGATTCGGATTGAACCCGGCTTGTGCCATGAAATCTAAACCAACAATATCGGCCTCAGACTCTTGAGTTCGTCCATAAGGTAAAATAACGCCATACTGCACGCCTACACCTAGTGCTGCCATTGTCATTGACTTGTATTCAGCGTATTCCGATGAACCCAATGCAATGTTTGTTACCTGTAGGCCAGCATTGGCGAGTTGAGCTTGCGATAAACGCTCATTACTATGATCAGCGAGTACGTGGGCAATTTCATGGCCGATGACAGTGGCGAGTTGATCTTGATTGACGGCGACTTTCAAAAGGCCAGTGTAAACACCAATTTTTCCACCAGGGAGAGCAAACGCGTTCACTTGATCGCTGTCAAATACAACGACTTCCCATTCTTCAAAACTGCTTTGTTTTGGCACATGCGCTAAGACTGCGTCAGCCACACATTGGACATAGGCGTTGGTTTTTTCGTCCGTACTAATCGATTGTTCTTTCTTCATTTGTTCGAAAGATTGACTCCCTAATGAACTCATTTCTTGATCAGAGAACAAAATCAACTGATTACGACCAGTAGGCGAAGCGCTGCAGGCTGATAAAGCGATAACAGAGCACAGTACCGATAATTTAAACATTGTTTGCATTTACAATCTCCGTATTGAAAGGCAAATTAGTCTTGCTGTGATGACATGACTAATAACTATAACTTAAACCATATGAGTGCTAAATGACTATCTGGAAAAAGCCTTTAAATATAGAGCAACTTAACGCCACTTCGAAAAACACGCTGATCGAGCACTTACAGATTGAATACACTGAATTTAGTGATAATAGTATTTCAGCCACAATGCCCGTGAGTGCCATTACACATCAACCATTAGGTATGTTGCATGGTGGCGCTTCTGTTGTCTTAGCTGAAACACTCGGATCCGTTGCCGCCAACATGTGTGTCGACGATGAACATTTCTGCGTGGGTTTAGACATTAATGCCAACCATATTCGAGCGATGAGGTCAGGGGTTGTAACAGGTGTGGCTACACCGATTCATATAGGCGTCTCTACCCAGGTATGGCAAATCAATATCGTCGACGAACAACAACGCTTAGTATGCTCTAGCAGGCTCACCATTGCGGTAAAAAAAATAAAAGCTAAAGCGGGTGCTTAATTGTGATGATAGAAATGAGTTCAGGAAAAATCATTGCAACGGCCCATGAGATTATCGTCAGATTCAACGACATTCCACACGCTTCCATGCAAGCCCAACGCGACAGTGTCACTTTAATTGGACAAGGTGCTAATGTCGTTGTTGCCAATGAAGGTGGTTGTAAGTGGTCAGTAAAACTTGATAATCAACAACAACTTGAGTCATTAAGTCAACAACTAGGCTGTGCCATTACTGAATAACTTGCGTATTAGATTTATAAAGGGGAAACTAATAATGTCTTTATAAAAATTGAGATTTCCCCTTTATGAGTAGCCCGAGACTTCGCGTTCAATTTGAGACCCTTTTCAACCATTTCAACGGCCAGAGTTGTGGCGTTCAGTTAGAAAAAATCACCGAAATCCTTTTCTGCACGCGGCGTAATGCCCGTATCGTGCTGAATAAAATGGAAGAGGAAGGTTGGATTGAGTGGCATCCTGCGCCTGGTCGAGGAAAGCTGTCACAACTCAACTTCAAACGAAGCAGAACCGACGTCAATGAGACGTTAGCTCGGCAATACCTCGATGAAGGGCGAATATCGCAGGCGCTGTCTGTTCTAAATAACGACAGTGCAAAATTGGCCAGAGTGATTGATGGTTACCTTGGTGTACAACATCAAGAAGGGCAACAAGTTGTAAGGCTTCCTTACTATCGCGCACTGTCGATGCTTAACACGCATAAAAACATGCGTCGTTCTGAGCTTCATATCGCACAGCAAATCTTTAGTGGCCTCACTCGACTTGATGAATCGGATACACTTCAGCCAGATCTCGCGCACAGCTGGGAAGCGCTATCGAATAGACAGTGGCGCTTTTACATTCGTCCACGGGTTCGCTTCCACAATGGCACCGTGCTATCCACGCAGCACATCATAGATAACATTCTTTCTTTGAAAGCAGTGTCTCTTTTTTCACACATTCAAGATGTGACTTCTCCAAGTGATTGGATCATCGATATTCATCTCACAAAAGATGACCAACGCTTACCTTTACTTCTATCTGAGGCGAGAGCAAAGATATTACTACCAGACGAACTTAGATCTGATGAGTTCGATCTGATGCCCATCGGTACGGGCCCTTACCAGGTTGCAATCAACAACGATAAGCGTCTCATATTGCAAGCATTTGATGGATATTTTGGTTTTCGACCATTGATTGATCGAGTAGAAGTCTGGGTGATTGACGAAGCACATTCTTCAATGATATTCCCAAGTCTATCTAAACCGATTAAACCTGAAGTGAGCGGCAGCAACGAAGAAGTTAAGCTAGACCCAGGTTGTACCTATTTATTGTTAAACAGACGTAATGGATTAGCCGCGTCAGAAGATTGGGCGACGTATTTCACCAGCAAACTGCACGCCATGAATTTGTTTCGTAAGCTTCCAGATAACAAGCTAATTGAACTTGGTGTACTTCCAGCCCATGGCCTAAAACCCGGTTGGTTTCACCAGGGTCGCCTTAATGACAGTGCAACGCCACCGGAAATAAAAACGGTTAAGATCGCTTACCACGCCCATCATCCGATGTTTCCGACATTGGCTAAAACCATTGAAAAGATCCTCAAAGACGATGGTTTAAAAATAGAAACCATCAAATACGATATTACCGTCCCAAACACAGAAGAGATCGACCTGTGGCTTAAACCTATGGGGATCACCAACAATCGAGATGACGCTTTAGCGGGCTGGCTACTTGATTACAGTGACATTAAAAAGATGAGTACCGACACACACTTTGATACTTGGCAAGCGCTGATCAATGACTGGCGGGCGAACAACGCCATTGCTTTCCCTGCTCGGGGAATAGGAAAGTCCCTTGTTGAGAATCAACAACTTATTCCATTGTTTCACTGCTGGCTGGGTGTCAGTCAGGATCAATGTGGCTCATTACAAAACGCGAAATGTAACGCACTAGGATGGTTTGATTTCAGTCGTGCGTGGGTTAAACCAAACATAGAGCTGGTCTCTAACGATGGCCAAACCAAATAAAAAGCAACCAACCCGAACTGTTGATGTTTATTGCGCTAAGTGCAAGCAGCCTTTGTATAAATACAGGAAAGGGGGCAAAGGGGCACTGGTAAAATGCTTTCAGGAACGCATTGTCGTTGACTACACTTCGAAACTCGGAGAGTGCCCAGAATGCCAGGCCACATTCGCGAGAGAAACCATGATACGTGGCTTGCCCGCGAACAAGATAATCGGTGGAAAAGTCACATTCAAATAACGTGCAGATTTAGGTGTTGCAATGACTCTTAGCGAGCGTAGTTAATTCGGTCACTAAGAGTCATTATCTTGCCCAGAACTGATTTCGCATTAATAACACTACGTTTAGTGCTGTGCTTATTCACTCAGACTTAGAGCGTCCAATCGGTTTGGCTTGCTGGAATCACCACCTGTAGCGGATCGGTTCCGTCATAAAACCATATTTCTGCAAGTAGCATCTGCTGCGAATCCGCAATACAGAAATTAAGCTCTGCGACACCTGAAGAGAGTGCGGAAGAGGCGATACGAGACGAGTAGTTTGCTTGGATGGTTCCGTCACTGTCTTCCGAGTATTCACCATATACGGATACGTACGCCCGTTGAGTCGAGAAGTTGCTGATATCGACATCGAATGAATGATCTTTAATCGGGTTGAAGCTGAACCCGTCTGGTATCGACAACTCACTCATTGAACGCTGAACAACGGTTTCTACGAAAGATTCACTCGCGGCGGTTTCAGAAGAAGCTGGTGAGGCTGCTGCAGGCGTCGCTGTTGAACTACCCTCACCACCGCCTCCACCACCACACCCAACGAGAGAGAGAACCAAAGCGCTAATTAGAACTGAGTTTAAGTTATTCATAATTTGACTCCAAAATATTGATAAGTTTCTCTACAATCCCTGCATATATGGGGATGGCAGCTTAGGTGTTTAGTCTCTATACACTTTGCTGCTAATCGAGTTTCCGTTTGTGTGCCAGTTAGTGGCATTCTCACCAGCACTCTCTGCGTACGTTGCGAACTCAGGGTATGCATTGACGATATCGACACGTTCTCTAGGCCAGCGCCATTCTGATGTCATCATTAGCGCCCAAGGATGGTTTTGAGACGTTTTGTAATAAGTACCAGTATTTGGATCAGAAGCATCTTCTCCTAGTCCACGCATACTATCGCCATCGAATTTCTCTGTTGGCTCGTAATCGGCCAAGTGAACTTCCCAACTACGTCCAGGATGTAGGGGCAGGGCTTCACCGTGGTAATAACCAGGCGCTGCAAAAATGAATGGGTCATACGGCAGAGGCATTAGAGAGCTAACATCTGCACCATCTACCAATGATATTCTCAGTTCAAACGTAAATGACTCATCCTCTTTACAGCTTTGCTCTGTTCTAAAGAATGAACATTCGCCACCAACTTTCGTAGAAAGATCATTTGAAATGATGAATATCGCTTCGTTACTATCGGCTTCTAAACCGCTGTCTTCTTGCAACACGTCATTATGTATTTGGCGAGTAAGTAAAGTATCGACATCGGTTCGTTGTAGACCTTTTAATCTCAACGCAAACCCATTTCTATAATCAGCACCGTACGCACCGAGTCGACCAGTAATGGTTGATTTAACAACTTCTCCGTATTTCAAGATTTCGGTTACTCGGTAATGGATAACGACATCGTTCATGTCGTAGTCTGCGGTATATGGCCAGTTATCCTCGTATGCGACAGTTGCAAAACCAGATTCATTCGGGAAGTGGCGAACCGTAATACCTTCACTTATGACTGTTAATTGATGATCCTCTACTTCACCGGATGTGGCGCCGCCAAAGTAATCGAGACCTGTTTGTTGGCTAAAGCGGAATCGACTCCACGTGGTACCTGCAACAGCAGCGATATCAGCACTAAAAAACAAGGTATTAGAACCCGCGTCTAACAGTTCATCATCAAAGATCTTTTCACCGGCGTCTGCAAAATCACCGTCTTGGTTCCAATCGATCCACCCTGTTAAATATCCGCTTGTCGATGCATTAACAACGACAATGGCATCGAGCCCAGCTTCCACGGCTGTTACGAAACCGACACCATCTTCATCGTTAGATGACGTTGTGTCGTCGCTAAGAGGAGAAATAAGCCCATCTTGCTCTCCGTCAGTTTCGGCGCTACCTAACCAGGTTAACCCATCAATTTCATGACGTGGGCCATTGCTAGAAAGGAGTGTCGAGTAAGTGTCAGGGGCATCACCAAAGTCGATATTAGAGTCTTCATCGATAACCGGCGCAATGGCACAACGCGCACCATCGTTTTGACCAGAAGAAGGGCCTTGAGCAAACAAAATGGCAGGCACATCACCACTGTCGATGATCTCTTGAGTCGAAAGATCGATACGATAAATCTTTCCGTCTTGGTTTCGAGCCAGGTAGTAGTAGCCATTAACATCAAAGTATCCAGCACCGAATGTTCCGGTCTCACCTGTGTCACCAATCACTGTAGTCGAACCATCTGTTGGATCGAATTCATAGAGAATTCCAGAGTTGTTATCTACACCGTATAAATTGTCGGTACCAGGGTGAAATGCGAAGTCAGTTAAACTTACGTTTGCAGTGCCCGTAATTTTAACGACAGGAAGAACAGCATTTGGATCACTATCTAGCGGAGATAGATCAATCTTGAATAGCCCCTTTCCTGTGCGGTAAAGGTAATACACATGGTTGTACACGTCGCCGACATAAAAAGTATGATCGGTTGGCAGGTTCGACGTATTGACTACCTCGGCCTGAAAATCTTCACCAAGACGAACGATTCGTTTATTGCTCGTATCGTAGCCATAGATGTAATTATCATCGAAATCAAAACCCACACCGTTGATGTTCACATCCATCCCAGTGTCACCCTGTAGAAGCTTTGTTGTACCTGTCACGAGATTAACGCCATAGACCTGAACAGGGCTGGACTGAAATAAATACGCTTTACTCGGGCAAGTCCCAAACGGCCCTGCAATAGAGGAAGTGGTGAAAAGAAGAAGTAGGGCGGTTATTAGGTGAATTTTCATCTTGGCATCCTTACTGAACGTTGTATAAGTAAGAACATTACAACTAACATGCCAATTTTAACTTGTTGATTTTATGCACTTAAATTTTAAGTGTTTGCTTATTCTCATTTTGAAAATCAATGTGATTGAACGATATGTCGAACTGAGAAAGACGTTGCATAGACACGAAAAAGGCAATGAAATGTCATTCATTGCCTTTTGAATATAGAAAGCTGGGCATGTTTCAATATCGAAGCGAAGCTGTTTCTTGATTGTTTTGATTATAGTGGCCTGTTAATGACCACAGACGGGGCAGTTTGGCAGTTTAGACAGTTTCATTTCTCTCCAACTCATACTGAGTGCATCCAAAATGAGAATTTTGCCGACCAAAGGAGTACCGTAATTTGCGATAACTTTAATCGCTTCCATAGCCTGCATAGCGCCGATAATCCCCACAACAGGCGCCATCACCCCTGCTTCGACACAAGACAGAGCGTTGCTACCAAATAAAGCACTCAAACATTGATAACATGGCTGCGAATCATCTGTGTAGGTAAAGACGCTTACTTGGCCTTCCATTCGAATCGCAGCCCCAGAAACCAGTGGTGTTTTCGTTTTGAAACACAAGCGGTTCAGCTGATTACGTGTATCAACATTGTCGCACGCATCAAGCACAAGAGAATGTTGTTCAATCAACGCCTCAAGCTCGTCATCGGATAAGCGTCTATCGACCGTAGTAACGTCTAGATGAGGGTTAAGCTGGGTCAGCGTATTTTTTGCTGACTCGACTTTAGCAACACCGATATCCTCGTCAGTGTGGAGTACCTGTCGTTGAAGGTTAGAGAGCTCAACATGATCATCGTCTATTAAGGTGATGCTCCCAACACCAGCTGTTGCAAGATATTGGCTAGCCGCGCAGCCTAGACCTCCAGCGCCCAATATTAAAATTGAACACTGTTTTAACGCTTCTTGACCGTCGAAGTCGAACTGTTTAAGTATAATTTGGCGGTTATAACGAAGCATTTCTGCATCAGACAAAATATCCAATTTCACATCCTAATACAGCGTTGAATTGAACAATTGAATCTGCACGGTTTCACCCACTTCAACATGTCCACGCTCTCGTTCAAGCACAACAAAACAGTTAGATAAGCTCACAGAACGAAATGCACCGGAACTTTGATTACCTGTCGTTTCCACAACAAACTGACCATTTTCTAGGCTGTAGATTCCACGTTGATAATCGGTACGACCTGGGCCTTTCTTGAATGCGGTTTTAGTAATAGCAGGAATAGATTCAGGTGTTTTCCATTGTGAGTGCCCAGCAAGTTTAGCGAGCATAGGCTGAACGAGGACATACATCGTCAACATAGCAGAAACAGGATTTCCCGGTAATCCACAGAACCAAGCGCTGTCTAGTGAACCAAAAGCAAAAGGTTTCCCTGGTTTAATGGCAAGCTTCCAAAAGCCGATCTCACCAAGCTCTTCCAGTATGTCTTTTGTGTAGTCGGCTTCACCCACGCTCACCCCGCCCGAAGTCACAACCACATCAGCCAGCGCCTGCGCTTTATCAAACGTTGCTTTCAGTTCTTCTTGGCAATCTGGAATGATACCCAGATCGATAGCTTCGCAGCCAAAGTTCTCTATTAACGGCTTAATACCGTAACGGTTGCTGTCGTATATTTGGCCATCAGACAACGGCTCACCAAGTGATTTAAGCTCATCACCTGTAGAGAAGAATGCGACGATAGGTTTACGCAGAACCATGACATGACTGATGCCGAGTGAAGCGATCATTGGAATGTCTCGAGGCGTCAGACGTGCGCCTTGTTCGAGTACTATGTCACCTTGACTAATATCGTCTCCTAATGGTCGTATGTTGTTTTGAGGGGCAATGTCTGTTTGGTTGAACACTATGCCGTCATCTGTAACGTTGGTATTTTCCTGCATAACAACCGCATCGCAACCCGACGGTATTTTCGCCCCAGTCATAATTCGAATGCACGTTTTCTCTGGCCAGTCGCCTTCAAAAGGTTGTCCCGCAAAGGATTTACCGACTAACGGCAGAGTTTTAGAATCATCAAGATCGGAGAGGCGAAGCGCGTAACCGTCCATTGCAGAGTTATCAAATGGTGGTACAAAAATAGGGGAGAGTACATCTTCAGCAAGTACATAACCGAGTGCATCAGCAAGGGGTAAACGTTGGGTGGTTTTAATTGGTTTAATGCGTGAAAGCATCTTATCCATGGCATCTTCAAGAGGCATTAAGCCTGGTGCGTCACAGCAGCCCATCTAGGTATCCTATATCTTATTGTTTGTTGGCAACCTTATCATAGAATTGTCAGTAGCTATAACGGCTAGCGACAAATTATGAGTAGTCATTATTTCTAATTCCGCGTATCCTTGTCATCCATCCAAAAGGGGTAATTCAAGAGGAATGAGAATGTCAGCTCTTAGCGAATCCGCAAAGTTAGTAAAAGATGCGCTAGAAAGCCGTGGTTTGGAAACGCCAATGCGCCCAAATCAGGTTAGTCGTGAAGAAAAGAAAGAGAAGATTGAGCACCACATGCGTGAAATCTTGTCTTTATTAGAACTCGATTTAACTGATGACAGTCTTGAAGAGACACCGCATCGTATTGCCAAAATGTACGTAGACGAAGTTTTCTCGGGCCTTGATTATGCGAACTTCCCGAAGATCACCGTCATTGAAAACAAAATGAATGTCAGTGAAATGGTTCGTGTAAAAGACATTACGGTCACCAGCACTTGTGAGCATCACTTGGTGACTATCGATGGTAAAGCAGCTGTTGCCTATATTCCGAGAGGAAAGATCATTGGTCTGTCAAAGATCAACCGTATCGTGCGATTCTTTGCACAGCGTCCTCAGGTTCAAGAGCGAATGACTCAGCAGATTCTTGTGGCGCTGCAAACCTTACTCGAGTCAGAAGATGTCGCGGTCACTATGGATGCCGTTCACTACTGCGTGAAATCTCGTGGCGTGATGGACGCAACCAGCGAAACCACCACAACCGCACTTGGGGGAATTTTCAAATCTATCCCCGCAACGCGACACGAATTTTTGCATGGACTAAGATAGTCCAATAGAAAGAATCAAATCGCCTCTGTTTAGAGGCGTTTTTTTTAGCATGAATGAGCCAATAAACGTGCTCATTGAAAGCGAAACAAAGCACTTATTAAGTAGAAAACGGTCAGCGCACTGAAACAGGTAAAGTGCAGGCAGTGACTAAATTTTCATATACCGCAATTTAAACAGGCATTTTTTTGTTAAGTTGGCATAATACGCCTCCTAAACAAGCGCCTCACAGGATACTACCGTGACAACAACTTCTTTTTCGACACTGTCGTTAAAACCCGAACTACTACAAACTCTCGATACTCTGGGTTATACCGAGATGACGCCTATTCAACAACAGAGCTTACCGAGCGTACTTGAGGGCAAAGATGTTATTGCACAAGGTAAAACTGGTTCTGGTAAAACAGCGGCATTTTCTCTTGGCCTATTGAGCAACCTAAATGTTAAGCGTTTTCGTGTTCAATCATTGGTATTGTGTCCGACACGTGAGCTTGCTGATCAGGTGGCGAAAGAGATTCGTACTCTTGCTCGTGGCATTCACAACATCAAAGTTCTGACCTTATGTGGCGGCACGCCAATGGGACCGCAAATTGGTTCACTTGAGCATGGCGCGCACATACTTGTCGGCACGCCAGGCCGAATTCTAGATCATTTGTCGAGAGATCGTATTAACCTAGATGAATTGAATACGCTGGTTCTTGACGAAGCGGATCGCATGCTAGATATGGGTTTCCAAGACGCCTTAGACGCTATTATTGACCAAGCGCCGAAACAACGTCAGACGTTGCTTTTTAGTGCCACTTTCCCTAAAGAGATTGAAAGCATTGCGCAGCGTATTATGGATAAGCCGCAATTAGTCAAAGTTGAGTCAACGCATCAAACGTCAACAATCAAACAACACTTCTTTAAAGTGGCGGGGCAAGAAGCTCGTGATGACGCGCTTGAAACTCTGTTACTGCACTACCAACCAGAGTCTTCAGTGGTGTTCTGTAACACTAAGAAAGAGGTTCAAAATGTCACGGATGAACTCCAACATCGTGGCTTTAGTGTGACTGAGCTTCATGGCGATATGGAGCAAAGAGAACGCGATCAAGCGCTTACCATGTTTGCAAACAAGAGCATTTCCATTCTTGTCGCGACGGATGTTGCCGCACGTGGTCTTGATGTTGATAACCTAGATGCGGTTTTCAACTTTGAACTGTCACGTGATCCAGAAGTTCATGTGCACAGAATTGGCCGTACTGGTCGCGCTGGCAGTAAAGGCAATGCGTTTAGCTTCTTCAGTGACAAAGAAATGTATCGCGTCGCGCAAATCGATGAATACATGGACATTGAGATCTCTGCATCAGCACTTCCTGAAAAGGGCAATCAACAACCGTTTGATGCACCAATGACAACAATTCAAATCCTTGGCGGTAAGAAGATGAAACTTCGCCCTGGCGATATTCTCGGCGCTTTGACGAAGCAAGCTGGAATTGATGGCAAGAAAATTGGCAAGATCAACACGCTTGCGATGGTTTCTTACGTGGCTGTCGATAAAGCCGTAGCGAAGGTTGCGCTTAAACAAATTCAAGCGGGTAAAATGAAAGGGCGCCAATTTAAAGCGCGCATCATGAAATAAGCCTCCGCGATAAACTCTTGGTTTAAAATACAAGAAAGCCGATCTAGAAATAGATCGGCTTTTTGTTTCGTGGCGCAAGCGAATCGTTTAGGTGCTTGGACCGATTAGAGTTTACCCATTAAAGAGGTGAAGATATTCGTCGTAGCCTTCTTTACTCATCTCTTCTACTGGTACAAATCGAAGGGCTGCTGAGTTAATGCAGTAACGCAGACCCGTTGGCGCTGGTCCATCTTTGAACACATGACCTAGGTGCGAGTCAGCAAAACGGCTTCTCACTTCCGTTCTTGAATACACCAATTTGTAATCCGTGTGTTCAGCAATGTAGCCTTCATTAATCGGTTGCGTGAAGCTGGGCCAACCCGTTCCAGATTTATACTTGTCCGTTGAAGAGAATAATGGTTCACCCGTGACAACATCAACATAAATTCCCGCTTGTTTATTGTCCCAGTACTCGTTATTGAATGCTCGCTCAGTACCATCCTCTTGGGTCACATAATACTGGATGTCAGACAAACGATTTTTAATCTCTTTATCAGACGGCTTGTCATAAGCTTTTAGCGATGCCATTCGTGCTTTATCATCGATCATCATTCGAAGCGTTACGGGCATTTCCAAGCGATCATCACCGAAAATCTTATCTAAATATTGATCACGACCGGAGTTATAGCGATAGTATTTGTAACGTATTTTATTTCGCTTGTAGTAATCTTGGTGGTAGTTTTCAGCGGGCCAGAATTTTTCAAACTCAATAAGCTCGACCTTTAATGGCTCTTTGAAAATGTTCAATTCTTCTACTTGCTGCAGGAAGTTCTCTGCGACGGTTTTTTGTTCGTCATTATGATAGAAGATAGCAGGGCGATAATGGCGGCCTCTATCCACAAACGAACCTTGGTCATCTGTTGGATCAATGTGGCGAAGCAACTGGTCGAGAATCTCTTCGTAAGTCACTTTATCTGCGTCATAGGTAACAGAGATACTTTCTATATGGCCCGTTTTACCTGAAGAAATTTGTTTGTACGTTGGATTTTCCAGTGTCCCGCCGGAATAACCGGATACAACGTCAACCACGCCATCCAATGCTTCCAAATCAGACTCTGTACACCAAAAACAACCGCCGGCCAACGTCGCCACTTTTACATTATCCGCACCGTTACTGCCTGTGCTAGTCGAAGACATGACGGGAATGAAAGCAGACATCGCTAATAGGCCCAAAGTCGCGAGTATGAGTGTATAACGAGATCGTTTACGCATAGTATTTCCTCAAAATGGATATCAATAGAATAGAACTGATAGGTAGAGAAAATATTTCAATTTAGTTGGCTTACAGTGACAAAAAAGCGAAAACAATGTTTCGCTTTTAAGTTATCAATAGAATGAGTGCCGTCCGCAATGCACTACTTATAGAAAGCACCCATCAAAAGATCAAGCGGATGGGTTTTTCTTAAAGGGTGTGTCGCTCGTTAGCTTAATCCAACAATGTTGCCTTCATCATCAAGGTCGAGATTCATAAACGCTGGCTTGTCTGGTAGGCCAGGCATGGTCATCACATTCCCACAAAGCGCGTATACAAAGCCTGCGCCAGCACAGAGCTTCAGCTCTCTAATAGGAACATCAAAACCGCTTGGTGCACCCTTAATTGAGCCATCAGTGGATATGGATAGGGGAGATTTTGCTAAGCAAACGGCTAGGTTGTCATAACCGTCTTTCTTAAACTGTGCGAGCTGTTGTGTCGCTTTATAGCTTAGTGTTAAGCCTTTGGCTCCATAACCGACTTCAGCAACGGTCATCAATTTTTCTTCAAGCGTCTGCTGTAATGAATAGAGTGGTGAAAACGTAGTATCGCTTTCACATTGCTTCGCCACTTTTTCGGCAAGCGCCAATGTGCCTTTTCCACCGAGTGAGAATCCTTCGCTGATTTCAACTTCAACATTGTTTGGCAGCGCTTGAACCATCTGCTTCAACTGTTGCAGCTCTTGGTCACTGTCTTGAGGGAATCGATTGATCGCGACAACAGCAGGAACGCCGTATTTGCTTACATTGTTAATGTGCCATTTTAGGTTTTCAAACCCCGCTTCCAGTGCTTTCAAGTCCTCGTCAAAGATAGTCTCTGGAATAGGTTGGCCAGGCTTCAAATCATAATGGCCAGAGTTCGCTTTTAGGCCACGCAGTGTGGCTACAATGACTGCGCAATCGGGCGCTTTTCCAGATGTTTGAGCTTTAATATTACAGGCTTTTTCGAAACCCATGTCGGAACCAAATCCGCCTTCTGTAACCGTAAACTCTGCTAGCTTGTTAGCGATGTTATCCGCAATGATCGACGAGTTACCGTGGGCAATATTAGCAAAAGGCCCCGCATGAATAAGAGTAGGAACCCCTTCTAATGTCTGCATTAGCGTGGGTTCTATAGCGTCTTTCATACTGACCGCCATGGCACCAGCGACCTGTAAATCTTCTGCTGTGACAGGGTCACCGTGTATGTTGTAAGCGACAACGATCTGACCAATACGTGCACGCAAATCTTTAAGGTTGTTTGCTAATGCAAGGATCGCCATGAGTTCAGAGGCTGCGGAAATATCAAAGCCGTCTTCGCGCTCAAAACCATTAACGGTTTTGTTCACCTCATTCTTACCGACTGTTACCATTCTCAACGCGCGATCGTTGTGGTCTAAGACGCGTTTCCAAACAACGTTTTTAGAATCGATTTTTAAGGCTTTGAGTCCAGTTCGGCTTTCGAAATCGTTGTAACCCTTTCTTTGTTCATGGTAAATGCGCGCATCGATAGCCGCTGCCGCCAGATTGTGCGCAGCGGTGACGGCGTGAATATCGCCGGTAAGATGTAAATTGAGTTCATCCATAGGCGCAACTTGGGAGAAACCACCACCAGCAGCGCCACCTTTTACTCCAAACACAGGCCCCATAGAGGGTTGGCGTATGCAGGCAACCACTGAACGATTTAACTGTTTGAGCCCTTGAGACAACCCAATCGTTGTCACTGTTTTGCCTTCACCCAAAGGAGTAGGCGTTATTGCGGTAACAACAACAAGCTTACCGGACACGTTCTCTTCTAAACGTTTTAGGCTAGATAGCGATACTTTTGCTTTGTACTTACCCTGAGATTGAAACTCGTCGCTAAGCAACCCCATAGACGATGCTACAGTGGAAATTGGTTGTAGTTTTGCCTCACGACAAATTTGAATATCAGACAGCATAAAACCCTCAGAATAAGATAAGTTTAAGTTAAGTAAACGTTTGCGTCAGGATGATAGCGTTAATTAATTCTTTGTAAAGCGCAATATCACCAAATAATAGTTTGCCATTGTAACACGTTAACTCAGGGCAAAACGAAAGTGAATGGAAGGCAAACGAGAGGTTAATGATTGTGAGTAAATGTTGAAAGTGATACGTGAATTTGGATTAGCCTGATGCAATTAAACGTAGGTGTACGCAGATAAGCCTATAAATATTTGCGCCGTAAAGTAGGTAATCATGACGACTTGTCGGCTGTACAACGAAGACATACGAAAACGGTCAATCGCGAAGACCATACCCGATAGTACGAAGAGGACAGTACCTGTCAACGCAAACGCGGACGATTGCCTATACCCTAAAACACGGTATTCGACCGCTGCCCAAGTCACTATCAGGATTAAAGCGATGTAAATGGCAACGGGAAGCTTATCTCGTTTAAGGTTATTGCAAATAAGAGAATAAAAACCGAGTCCGGACAATATTAAGATGGCAATCAACAGCGGTGAAAATACTGGCGTTATTTGTCCCCAGAAAGCCGTAAAGTAAAGAGCATGTGCCAGCCCAAAGAACGCAAGTCCAAGCCTAAATCGTTCTTTGGGTAGCATTAAACATACATCACCAATGACAGAGCAACAAAGCCCCAATATCACCAACTGAACATAGTCTACAGATGCTTTATCAGCGAGAAGCAGAGACACAATGACCAGAACAATGGGCGCGAGTTTCGAGACGTAAAAAAGCCAGCGGCAAGACTTGTTGATCGAACAAACATGAACGATAGCGAGTAAAACAATCAAAAACCAAATCATCATTGTTCATTCGAAACTTCTTAAAAACGAGACAGAGATGCTAACATTTTTTATTTCCTCCATGTGTATAAATTGACAAAGAAAACACATTAAAAGGGTGCAGCCTAATGAATCAGCATTTCTTCAATGCAACTCTTCCATGGCGCTATTTATTACACAATCATCCCAGACCAGAATAACGTTCTATATAAGCATTTATAATTGGTTATTGGTGCAAAATAAGTGTCGCTTCGTTGCAACATTGTGAATATTTATTGCGAGTAATTGTGCATATTGACCGTAAAGTGGCCGTGTGATTTTGAATTTATTCTAGTGTTGTTTTGCGTAAAAAAATTAGACAGCGGATTGAAGTACTAGCTGGCTTAACGCGTTTAAACAATTACTTAAGGATAAATAATTATGCGTAAAGCGAACAAAGGTGTACAAAAGCGAGTATTAACGCTCAGTACACTCGCTGCATCATGTCTATTAGCAACAAATAGTTATGCTGCGGTTGATTGTAGTGCACTCGACATTTGGGATTCTTCGACGGTTTATACCGGAGGAGATCAAGTCCAACACGACGGAAGTGCCTATAAAGCCAATTATTGGACTCAGGGAAATAACCCTAAGAATTTTGAAGGTGACTATTCTCAATGGAAGTTAACGGATAGTTGTACGTCGGGTGGGGGCACGACCAATGAAGCACCTGTAGGAACACTCACTTCACCGACGGCTTCTGACATTCTAACAGAAGGTGATGTGGTTAATTTGGCAGCAACCGCATCAGATTTAGATGGTGCCATATCACTTGTAGAATTTTTAGTCGATGGCAGTGTTGTTTCACAAGTAACAACAGAACCATTTAGTACAACGTGGACAGCAACCGCTGGGACTCACGTGTTTTCGGTTATTGCTTACGACGACAAAAACTTAGCCAGCACTGCGAGTTCAGTTACGTTAACGATTGAATCGAATGGCCCGAGCAATGTTGCTCCAACGGTATCCACATCGTTATCGACAAACAATGTCGATATAGGAACAGTAGTGACAGTCTCTGCGAATGCCACTGATGCAGATGGAACCATCGATAAAGTTGATTTTTACGTTGCTGGCGCGCTTATCGGAACAGTGGTTAACGAACCCTATTCTCTAGATTACACCACCACACAAGCGGGTTCCTTAGCCGTTTATGCGAAAGCAACCGATAATCAAGGCGCAACCACTGATTCGGCTCTTCAAACGCTCACCGTCAACGGATTGCCAACCGTGAGTACATGTCGCCCTGATGGTTTGTATCAAACAGAAGGAATTAATGTCCCTTATTGCACAACTTACGATGAACAAGGTCGTGAGCTGATGGGAGCGGATCACCCAAGACGTGTTATCGGTTACTTTACGAGTTGGCGCGCAGGAAACGATCCTCAGTCAGCTTATTTGGTTAAAGATATTCCATGGGATCAGCTTACACACATCAACTATGCGTTTGTCAGTATTGGTTCCGACGGGAAAACGAACATTGGCGATGTCAACGACCCAACCAATGCCGCAGTCGGTATGGAGTGGGAAGGGGTCGAAATCGATCCAACTTTAGGGTTTAAAGGACACTTTGGAGCCTTAGCAACAGCTAAAGAAAAGCACGGCGTTAAAACGCTCATTTCTATTGGCGGATGGGCAGAAACAGGTGGCCATTTTGCAACCGACGGAAGTCGAATAGCGGATGGTGGTTTCTACACCATGACAACCAATGCAGATGGATCGATCAATCATCAGGGTATTGAAACGTTTGCTACATCAGCCGTCGAGATGATGAAGAAGTATAAATTTGATGGTCTTGATATCGATTATGAGTACCCAACGTCAATGGCAGGGGCAGGGAACCCTTACGATAAAGATTTCATGGAACCGCGTCGTCAATATTTGTGGGCTTCTTACCAAGTGTTAATGAAAGTACTGCGTGAAAAACTGGACGCCGAATCTGCAAAAGACGGTCAGCACTACATGTTAACCATTGCAGCGCCATCTTCAGGTTATTTACTTCGTGGTATGGAAACCTTCGACGTTACCCAATACCTAGATTACGTGAACATCATGTCGTATGACTTGCACGGTGCATGGAATGACCACGTCGGCCATAACGCGGCCCTATTCGATACAGGAAAAGATTCGGAGTTGGCTGCTTGGAACGTGTACGGTACTGCTGCTTATGGCGGTATTGGATACCTAAACACTGACTGGGCTTATCATTATTTCCGTGGCTCTATGCCGGCTGGTCGCATCAATATCGGTGTCCCTTACTACACTCGTGGCTGGCAAGGCGTTACTGGTGGGGAAAATGGCTTATGGGGTAGAGCAGCACTGCCTAACCAGTCACAGTGTCAACCGGGTACAGGTGAAGGTGAGAAAAACAACTGTGGTTACGGTGCAACAGGCATAGATAACATGTGGCATGATACCGATCCTAAAGGTGTCGAAATGGGCGCGGGTTCAAACCCTATGTGGCATGCGAAGAACCTAGAGAAAGGTATTTGGGGTTCTTATGCAGCCGCATACAATCTTGATCCAACAACACATCCTATCGTGGGTTCCTATACACGCCACTTTGATAGTGTCGCTGTCTCACCGTGGCTGTGGAATGCTGAGAAATCCGTGTTCTTATCTACAGAAGACAAAGGCTCAATCAATATTAAAGCGGACTACGTCATTGATAAAGAAATTGGCGGTATCATGTTCTGGGAGCTAGCAGGCGACTATAACTGTTACACATTAGACGCTAACGGGAATAGAGCGGCTGTTGATACGACAGAGCAAGCTTGTGTGTCTGGTAATGGTGAATACCACATGGGTAACACTATGACAAAGGCCATTTACGAGAAATTCAAAGCAGCAACGCCATATGGTAATAAAGTCGCCACGTCGCCGGTTCCAACTGAAGCACTCGATGTTTCTGTCAGTGTCGGCGGTTTTAAAGTGGGCGATCAAAACTACCCAATAAACCCGAAAGTCACGTTCACCAACAATACAGGTCAATCACTCCCTGGTGGCACGGAATTCCAATTTGATATTCCGGTGTCTGCGCCAGATAACGCGAAGGACCAGTCTGGTGGCGGCTTGAGTGTCATTGCGTCAGGGCATACTCGTGCAAACAACATTGGTGGTTTAGACGGACCAATGCATCGCGCATCATTCTCACTGCCGAATTGGAAAGATCTGCCTGCTGGTGGTACTTATGAGTTAGATATGGTGTATTACCTACCAATATCTGGCCCTTCAAATTATACCGTGAGCGTCAATGGCGTTGACTATGCCTTTAGCTTCGAACAACCAGAGCTGCCTTTAGGTGACATAAGTAATGGTGATGGAGGAAACGGAGGCGGAGATAATGGTGGAGGTAATACAACACCGGGTTCCGTTACGCCATGGGCGGCAGGTTCTACTCAAGCAGTCAACGGATCGACCTATTCCAATGCAGGTAAATGCTTTACAGCAAAAAATAACCCTGGAAGTTGGGAAACGCCGACAACATCAAATTGGTTCTGGGATGAGGTAACTTGTCCATAACTTGTTAAATAACATTCATTACTGGTGACTGGTTTACCAAGTGAAGAATCTTTTATAGCCTTAATCGAATGATTAAGGCTATTTTTTTATGCTTATGTCTACATCTATTTCTTCATTAAATGATGATGGGCCAATTAGGCTTGGTGGCCATCAAAATAGATATTTAATAAGAAGAGAGAAGGGCACCACTGACCTCTCTAAAGGCCTATTTTTACTAACGCTGACGTATCGTCTATTGGATAAAAACCTCACGAGCATTTCGTAGATTAGCTTTATCAAATAACGAGTTGTATCAGGACATTGAGTACAACAGCTAAGCTGTTTGGCTTTCAGTTTCTTTGGTTTTTGTCATGACCGATATCAGGTTTTTACCCGATGTTTTTGAACGATAAAGGGCGACATCCGATCGTTTATAGGTACCCGGTACACTATTATCAATGTCACTCACACCACCGCTCACGGTGATCTCATATTCACTCATTAAACTCACCGCTTCTCTTAGCCTATTTAGCACTCTTTCCGCTTCATCGAGCTGGGTATGAGGCATGATTAGACCAAATTCTTCTCCGCCAATACGTGCCAAGAAATCCGTATCTCTGATCTGTTCGAGCAACTTGTCAGCCACTTTTTTAATGACTCGATCACCTTCGTCATGTCCGAGCTCATCGTTTATCTTTTTAAAGTCATCGATATCAATAATGGCCAGGCAAGAGTGGTATTTGTCTGGATATCGACGTGCGCGTCGCGTTTCACGGAGCATCTGCTTGTCGAATTTACGTCGGTTCCAAAGACCACTGAGTGCATCTTTTTCACTGAGCTCTCTCAGGCGGTTTTCGAGCTCTTTACGCTGAGTTATGTCAACAAATGAACCGACATAAAACAGAATATCGCCATTACGATCATTCACCGTTTGTATTCTCAGTATCTCGGTTATTCTTGACCCATCTTTTCGTTGGTTTACCACTTCTCCTTCCCAAATGCCTTCACTAAGCAAATGGCGCCACATTTTCATATAGAATTGTTGCTGGTGTTTACCTGATGCAAATATAGAAGGGCTTTTGCCTTTTACATCCTCCAACGTATAGCCACTCAATCGAGTAAATTCTTGGTTTACCGAAATGATTCGATTGTTGCGGTCTGAAATGAGTACAGCGGACATCCCATTCATAGCGGCTCGCGCTATTTTACTTTCAACCGAGTGAGTTTGATGTCTTAAATACCATGTACAAAAAATGATCGTCAGTAAGAGGATAATGGTATAAATAGCGATAGCGACAAATGAGAGATCTTGATACTCCTCGTCAATAAACTGGTGCATATTGTCGTCAGGCACGTTCAATACGAATAAAAGGTTTTCCCCAATCAAACTGTTAGAGAAAGTCACATTGGAATATGACCACCAAGATCCTTTATCAAATACGCTTCCTGTTTGATTGCTCGTTGAGTGCTTCCAAACCTTGGGCAGAAGATTCTTAACGTTGTATCTCTTATGTTCGCTGATGATGTTTCCGAGCAGTTGACTAAAGGTCTCGCTTTGTAGGTAATAACCATCTGTCGTAATAATATCTGGCTTGTTTCGACTTTCTATACCTTTGTTCATTGCATTGTAAATAGCACTGAAATTCAAATTGGCTACAAAGTAACCATACCGCTTGTTGTCAATATCAACCGGAGTGATGAGACGAAAAGCAGGCGTAATAGGCGTGACTACCTTTCCATGTTCGTATTCTACGTCAATACCAAAAGTACCCGTCTGATTGGGTTTCAATTGCTGTGCATACTGGAAGAAGTCACGTTGTGATTTGTCTTGTAAGTACTCTGTACCCACGATTTCCAAGAAGTTATCGACACTATTTATTCGAATCACTTCCATACCTTGATTGTCGATGAAACGTAGCTTGGAAAAGTAGCCTTTAGATTGTGCAATGAGTATCCATAGGTCTTCAATAGCGCCTAAATCAAATGAGCTGTTTTCGCGCAAAGCCGCATGCAATAAGCGATTACTGGATAGAAGGGAGATAGACGTCTCTATATCGGAAAAAATGGCCTGTAATGACAGATGATTGAACTCTAATTGATTCCGCGTTTCTTGCTCTACTAAAGTGATGGCTCTTTGCTCTACGCGCTGCCATTCATTAACGATGAACAATGTTGGGACAAGACTTAAGATAAAGAAGACGACTGGGAATAAAACAGTGCGAGAATGTAGTTGGGCAATCATATTAAGCAATCATGTATTAGGTACAGCAATACTAGCTGAATCTATTATTCTTTTCGGTGACACTTGTGGCATATTGAATTGTTAGATGTTGCTCTAGTTCATTGTTTTAGGAAATTTAGTGGTCAATTAGCGTCCTAGTTTGATCTTTTTGGCGAACTTAGAATATGAAAAACAACACGACTCAAGCCAGAAAATCGCAGGCCGCACCAAACAAGAAACAGTGCTATTCGGCACTGTTTCTTGTTTGGTAGACACTCGCTTCGATCAACTCAGTTAAATTCTCTTAGCTGCCCATCTATTTGCACAACCTCTCGTTGATAGTCCGAGACAGTCTGGTTCATACTATCGGTTAGCTCTCCGGTGCGTTGAGCAATTTCAGATAAAACGTCGATATCTTTATCCACCGCTTCACTTGCATTGGATTGTTCAGTTGTTGAGTTTGCGATACTCGTAATGTGCTCGTTCACTTGCTCAATGACGGTTTCAAGTTCGATAATACTTTTGTTAACCGCATCGACAGATTTAAATGTTTCGTCCGTCGCCTCTTTACTCTGATTCATGTTCTGAACCGCCATATTCGTAGCGACCTGATTACGATCAAGTATGAGAGAAATTGACATAGAAATGGCGATCAGAAGAGGAACGCCCGCCATAACGGATACCACCATATAAAGCGGGAAGCGCTAGAGTAGGTTTTTCATAAAGCCTCTAACGTTGTATTTGTTTTCACTATTATTTTGTGTCTGGTGACAATTATTAGTGTAGCCAACAACAAGGTGATCTTACTCGTAAAGACGCATAATGTTACTAAATTGTTTATCAATAGTTGATTTAGATCGTGATTTGTTTGTTTCGTATGGATCTCTGATACAGGAAAAGATCCTGTTTTGTGCTAGTACTTAAAAGGTGTTTGCAATGAGTTATTGAGGTACCAATGCAATTGTTTGCAGATGATAATAGTGAAAACGCAGTCAACATTTCCTCTGAAGTAAAAGAGAAAAATGAAACGCCGTGGCGCGTGTTACTTGTCGATGACGACGAACAAATGCACCAAATTACTCGTTTGGCTTTAAAGCAATTCAAATTCCAAAACAGACCTTTAGAAATACTGTCGGCCTTATCAGCGAAAGAAGCGAAAGATCTACTGGCCAGTAACGATGAGATTGCTCTAGCACTGGTTGATGTGGTGATGGAAACAGAGCATGCGGGGCTTGATCTTGTCAGACATATTAGAGAAATCGATAACAATCACCTAATTCGCCTAGTATTGAGAACAGGGCAAGCAGGGCAAGCACCTGAAGATAGAGTCATTCAAGAGTATGAAATCGATGACTATAAAGAAAAAACCGAACTCACCACACAAAAACTAAAGACATTGCTCTACTCAATGCTCAGATCATATCGTGACCTGTGCCTGATTGAAGAGCAAAAAGCCGGTCTACAACATGTCATTCAAGCATCTGCGCGGGTACAGAATACCTGCAGCCTTAAAGAGTACGCTTCATCCGTTTTAGGGCAGTTAACTTCACTGTTAAAATTGGAAAAATCCGCGTTCTACTGTGTTGTCCAACCGGGGCCAGAAACTGAGGCCTCAAGAGCGTTAACACTTGCCGCAACAGGGGAGTTCGTTGATTTTTATTACGATTGTGTCCTAGAAAAGTTACCTACGTTAGTGTCAGACCGTTGCCGCCAGGTACTTAATGCAAAACAAAGTGAACATTTTGATGATGCGTTTGTCCTTTACACACGAACAGACGAGGGCGCAGACAGTCTACTTTACGTCAACTTGAACCGAACACTGAACCAATTGGACGAACACCTCCTAGAAATTTACATGCGCAATATCAGTTTAACGTTTGAGAACCTCAACTTGCTGATTGACCTGCGCGAAACGTCTAAAGAACTGGTACATAACCTCGCGAATGCGGTTGAAGCTCGAAGTAAAGAGACTGGCGCGCATGTCCAAAGGGTTTCTATGATCAGCGGGCGATTGGCCGAACTATATGGACTATCGGCGACAACTGTCACCCTGATTAAAGATGCCGCGCCACTTCATGATATTGGTAAAGTCGCTATTCCTGACAATATATTGCATAAGCCTGGAAAATTAGACGCTGAAGAATGGGAGATCATGAAGAAACACGTCGAGTTCGGCGTCGATATATTAAGTTCCTCTAAACGACGCCTCATTGTCGTTGGCGCTGAGATAGTAAAAAGTCATCATGAGAAATGGGACGGTACAGGTTACCCGTATAGCTTGAAAGGCGCCGACATTCCAATTAGTGGAAGAATCGTGGCGTTAGCGGACGTGTTTGACGCGCTAGGTTCAAAACGATCTTATAAAGAAGCGTGGCCGGATCGCGAAATCATGCGGGAATTACTCACTCAAAAAGGTCAACACTTCGATCCTGCGTTGGTGGATATTATGATCGACAATTGGGAAGACTTCATAGAGATAAGAAATAGTCTCCCTGACTAACACATCATTGTTGAAAGCACTTGTTTGATCGATAAAGTTTGATCTTTACAGGTCACTAATCGCCGGAACCTCTTGCGAAACTGAGAGATTTTGTGGCAACGTAATGACAAATTTTACGCCCTCACCAGGCTGAGATTCAAACACCAGATCACCATTAAGCTTCTGTTTAATGAGATTAAATACCAAGTTCAACCCAAGTCCACTCCCTCCTTTCCCTCGCTTACTCGTAAAGAAAGGTTCAAATATCTTTTGATGTAGCTCGCTTGGGACACCAATCCCATTATCTTTGTATTCCAACACTATGTTTGTATCAACCAGACAAAATGCAATCGAAATTGCCGCATCATCCACATCTTCAAACGCGTGGTTAATACTGTTCATCACAAGGTTAGAAACAATCTGCGTTAATACGCCTGGCAAACTATTCATTGAGATGAGTGGATCACCTTCAATCGTTGGGGTGACGGGTACACGCCGAGTTTCAGGGTGAAGGCTTGCAATCAATGCTTCCAAAACTTGCTTAACTTCAAACTGAGTCCGAGCTTCAGACACCTGATCCACGGCTGTTCTTTTAAAGTCTTTAACCAGTTTCGCGGCCCGGTAAAGATTATGTTCAAGCATATTGTTGCCTTCATCAAGCTGAGCCATGAGTTCAGAAAATTGCTTGCTGGTTAAGGTTTGATTAGAAAATGCGGAATTAAGCTCTGCAGTGACATCTCGTATAACAGACGCAGCGGTCACTGATATTCCTAGTGGGGTATTCACTTCGTGAGCGACACCCGCAACAAGGCCACCGAGTGCGGCCAGTTTTTCAGACTCTATTAACTGTTCTTGTGTTTCTTGCA
>NZ_MCWZ01000028.1:0-722 GCF_002877365.1 Vibrio sp. 10N.261.55.A7 | reverse complement strand
GTTCTTGTGTTTCTTGCAGTTGTTCTACGCTCTGTTCGAGATCAACGGTTCTGGCGGCCACGGTACGTTCGAGATTTTCGTTCAGTTGTTCTAGCTCAATCTGAGCCATTTTTAAGTCAGTAATGTTGATACTTGTTCCGCGAAAGCCTTTAAATTTCCCATTACTGTATTTGGCGATCGCTTGGAAAAGCATATGGCACGTAACACCATTGACAGTCAGACTCTCTTCACACAGATTAAAATCACGGCAAGTTTGAATAGCCAATGGAAGGTTCGTTAGTTGACTGAGTTTCGGAATATCAAAGAGCTTGGGTTTATTGTGTGGATCTATCTCAAGCGCATTCAGCATGTACTCTGAACAATACGTCAGCTGTTCGTGTTCATCGATTTCCCACAGCCAATCAGAAGATACGTGAGTGAAATCAGTCAAACGCTCTTGTTCGACCTTAATGTTGGTATAAAGCTGGGTAACGTTACGCGTGATCTTATTGGTTTCTTCTGCTAACCAGTTAAGCTCATCTTCTTTTTCCATCACCCATGGTTTGTAAAAGAGCTTCAAAGGCCGAGAAGGGTGACGAGGATTATAGCTGCGTAAATATTTAGCGATCGCAAAGACGCGACGATTTATGCTCTCATGGAAAACCATTAGAATGACATAGCATACAAAAGCGGTCTTAATTGAGTTAATGACTAAGGTGATAAAGAACTGCTCTATCAAAGAG
>NZ_MCWZ01000027.1 GCF_002877365.1 Vibrio sp. 10N.261.55.A7 | reverse complement strand
ATCTCAGGAAGAGTTGCTATACCATGCGTCAGTATTTGAAATACATCATTCCCATCGTTACTCCCCTAATCATTCTTATGTTGCCTTTATCTGCATTTCCATTTGAAGGGCTAACTATTATTCAGCAAAGGGTTATAGCGATATTTTTGCTTGCAGCGCTATGTTGGGTGTTTGAGCCAATACCTATTTACGCAACTTCTGTGGTTATCATTGTCTTACTTTTGTTGATGGTATCAAACAAAGGCGTGTTCTTCTTTCGATTAGATGAAGGGCAAGCCCACTTTGGAGAGTTGCTTCAATATCAGGAGATCATGGCAACCTTTTCAAGCCCAATTATCATGCTTTTCTTAGGTGGATTCTTTTTGGCGATGGCCGCAACGAAATACCGGCTTGATGTCAACTTAGCGCGGGTTTTATTGAAGCCATTTGGTCAACAACCAAAATACGTGATGCTTGGGTTAATGCTGATTACCGGAATATTTTCGATGTTCATGTCGAACACGGCAACAACCGCGATGATGTTATCCATATTGACCCCTGTTATCGCTGTGTTCAGCCCTAAAGACCCCGGACGAATCGCATTTGCATTGTGTATACCTGTCGCCGCTAATATAGGCGGTATTGGCACACCTATTGGTACGCCACCAAATGCGATAGCACTGAAATATTTGGTAGGGGATAACCTCATTACTTTTGGCGAGTGGATGGCATTTGGTGTTCCATTTGTCGTGGTTATGATGGCTCTCGCTTGGTTCTTGATAGGCTTCATTTATAAAGCAGACCAAAAAACCATTGAACTCAGTATCAAAGGTAAATTCCTAAAAACGCCGAAAGCGATAGTCGTTTACGTCACGTTTGCAATGACGATCCTTCTGTGGCTAATGGGTTCTTCTCATGGAATGAACTCCTACACTGTGGCTTTAATCCCAGTTGCGGTGTTCTCGATTACAGGCATTATTAATAAAGAAGACCTTAAGAAAATATCCTGGGATGTACTTTGGTTAGTCTCTGGTGGTATAGCACTTGGTTTAGCACTCGATAAAACAGGTCTTGCACAGTTGATGGTTCATAGCATTCCGTTTGATGCATATTCACCTTACGTTGTTCTATTTGGCGCTGCCTTCTTGTGTTTGTTGATGGCAAACTTCATGTCGCATACAGCAACTGCCAACTTGTTAATGCCAATTATGGCTGCGCTAGGTGCCTCGATGACGTCTCTAACACCATTAGGTGGAGAATTAACATTGATTCTAGTGGTGACTTTTGCAGCGTCATTGGGCATGTCTTTACCTATTAGTACACCGCCAAACGCACTGGCTCACGCCACAGGTCACGTCCAAACGAACCAAATGGCTAAGGTAGGGGTAATCTTGGGTGTGGTTGGCGTTATGCTTAGCTTTGTCTTAGTGTGGATACTGCATTCTGTTGGTCATATAGGTTGATAAGTTTATGCCACAAGAAAAGTTCAAACAGCTAATAAGCCGATATTTTAGTGATGTAGAAAGGCAACTTACGTTAGAGCCGGGCACGGTTGTGTTGGAACAAGGTGAACATAACGACCGCCTTTTCTACGTGCTGGAAGGGGAGCTTGATGGCTATTTTAACGAAAATGCTGAGCTTAAAACGAAGGTGTTTTCAGCCTCGGTAGGCGC
Source organism: Vibrio sp. 10N.261.55.A7 (assembly GCF_002877365.1). Classification (GTDB taxonomy): domain Bacteria; phylum Pseudomonadota; class Gammaproteobacteria; order Enterobacterales; family Vibrionaceae; genus Vibrio. The sequence goes on along the minus strand of NZ_MCWZ01000027.1, from coordinate 18,770 downwards.
TTTTATTGGCGTACACAGTTTCTTTTCAGAGACGTGGATTGCCTCATCAACAGTAGTGACAACGACTCAGACGAAGCTAGCGTGGGTGGATAGAAAAACGCACGCCTATGAACCGAGTGTATATGGGCCGATCACAGCTCAGTTTACTCCGGTAATCGTGAACGAGTTATCCCGTAGACAGCGTAGAGCGACGCAAGAAGCCATTGCAAAAGAGCAAGCGCTTCAAAAATTACATACTGCCGAACAAATGACGACGTTAGGACAGCTTGCAGCGGGCATTGCACATGAATTAAATAACGCGATCGGAGTCGTGAGTAGCAAGTCTGAACGTTTAGAAGCTGTGCTACTTACGTTGCTTGAAGAAGTTCACCCAGAAGCCAGCCAATTTTTTGATCTTGGCTTGATGCAAGGCCAAAAGTGCAGTTCAAGCGAAGTGAGAAAGCGCGGCAAATTATTTGAAGAAAAGTACAAACTCCCTAAAGATACAGCAAGAGACTTAGCTCGAGCGGTCCAAATGGATGAGGTAGGTGAACATTGGTTAAAAGAACCCAATGAGGCGATACGCTATTGGCAAATGGGTAGAGATATTCACGATCTACGCTTAGCGTCTAAACATACTGTTGGAATTGTGAAATCAGTGAAGCAGTTAGGCCGCACCGATATTGATCTAGAAGAAGAGCTAGATATCAATGACACCATTCAGCGAGCGGTAGCGCTGCTGCAGAGTGATTTAAGAAGAGTGTCTGTTCAAATAAGACCCGCAGAATTGCCATTGTTTAGAGGATCTCAAACAGAACTCGTTCAGGTTTGGGTGAACATCATCAAGAATGCTTGTGATGCCATGGAAAACATTGAAGCACCAATCATTGAGATCAAAACACGGGTACATAACAACCGAATTTTAGTGACGGTCACTAATAATGGCCCCGAGATAGAACCATCAATTCGAAGGAAGATATTCCAGCCCAACTTTACGACCAAAAAGGGTGGTCTTTCATTTGGGTTAGGTTTAGGGCTTTCTATCGTAAAACGTATTGTCGCTGGATACGGCGGACACATCGTAGTGAAAAGCGATAGCGAGAAGACGATATTTAGAATCAAGTTACCAATTGAGGATGAACATGGAGAAGCTTAATTTAATTTGCGTTGATGACCAACGAGAAGTGTTGAGCGCGGTACTGCAAGATCTTGAACCGCTTAATCATTGGCTGAATATAGAAGATTGTGAGTCTGCAGATGAAGTGCTTGAATTGATGGATGAGCTCGATTGCGAAGGTGAGATGATCGCAGTCCTGGTATCGGATCATGTCATGCCTGGTAAGACGGGGGTCGAATTACTAACTGAAGTGTCAAAAGATACGCGCTTTTTACACACCAAAAAAATCTTGCTTACCGGTCAGGCAACACATTCAGATACTATTGATGCAATAAATATCGCTGGTATCAATCACTACTTTGAAAAACCTTGGAAAGCCGAGACATTGGTGAGCAGCATCAGAACGCTCGTTACCCAATATGTATTTGACCAAGGGCTTGATTACTCTGATTATCAAAATGAACTTGATCAACAAGTGTTACTTGCCCATCTAAGGTAATCCTTGCGGTAGAAACAGAAAAGCTCAGCAATTGCTGAGCTTTTTATTACCTAAAATTATGAACGATTATATGGTCAGGTAAGAAAGTGAAATATCCGGATTGATCGCTTCAAGTGTTGCCTGAGTGTCCGCTACATGGCTGATATCACCTTCTGTCATCTCGATTAACGCGGCACTCTCAATGTTGCTCATAGACTCGCCATCAAGAAGAAGTTGAATCATCGCAACTTGCAGAGGAGGTAAGCTAGGGTTAAACGCCGCATTTTCTGCGTAAGCACCACTGTAGATCTTACCGCCTTTCACTTGTATTGCTACACCACTTAAGTTTTTGGTGTAGGGCGCATGGCTTGTGTTTAGTCGCTCCAATGCAATGGCCAATAATGGATCATTTTCTCCACAAGAATAGTTGTGATCAACTTTTGTCATAAGCCCTGCAGTAACTCCAAGATCTGCTGGCCCAAAAGACTCAGGTAAGTACTGCTGAAGAGATTTTTGTTCTTTTTGAGGCAGTTGAATAACCAACTCATTGGCGGTAGTGAGCTCATTCATAAACTGGCGACAGTGGCCACATGGGCTAAAGTTGATGGTTATATCCGTCACACCTTCTTCGCCTTTCATCCAAGCGTGGCTGATCGCTGACTGCTCCGCATGAACCGTTTGACCGAGTTGAACACCTGCGATCTCGACATTGGCACCAAAATAAAGACGTCCTGACAAACCGCGAACGATAGCGCCAACGAAAAACTTAGAGATAGGTGCGTATGAAAAAGCAGCAGCAAATGGGAGTAGTGCAACACGTAAATCCGCGTCATTGAGTTTTGAGATCGCTAAAAGCTCTTGAAATTGTTGTTTCGAAATAGTGGCATCGAAGCTTTTGTCACTAATAATAGGGCGAAGAAACTGCGAAATGGCATCGGGTGCATCGTTTAGAGCGAGCTGAAGTTGGGTGTTCATCTTGTGACCTCTTATTCTATCTATTTATCATTCTATTCAATACAGAACATAAAACAGTGACCATTATCACGCTTAACGGTGTAATGAAAGCTTCATTTTCACAGTAAGAGTGATGTCACACAATTGTGGGTCACTAGTTATCGAATAATAGATTAAATCCATTAACAAAATGGTTACATGAAAGCACTTTAGATCATTAGCCAAACAGCAAAGGAAAAGAAAGCCGGCGCTAATATTGAAGTAATAACACCACAAACAACGAGAGCAAGAGAGCTAAAAGCAGCGTCTTTAGGGAATTTCTCTGCACACGTCGCTGTGCCAAGTGCGTGAGAAACGGTGCCCATTGTGAGCCCCCTTGCGATTGGGTGTGTGATATTAAGCACGGAATAGACAGGGTACGCACAAATTGCACCGAACAATCCTACAAGCAATACAAAAATGGCCGCAATAGCTGGCTCACCACCAAGGCTACTGGAGACTTCCATAGCGATAGGTGTTGTAACTGACTTACCGAGTAAACTTGCTATCAGCTCTAGCTCTGCTTTCATAAAAACGGCAATGATGGTTGACGTGAACATAGACATAACGCTACCCACACCACACGCGAGCATTATAATTCTCCAATTTGCGCGTATCTGTGGAAGTTGCTCGTAGAGCGGGTAGGCTAGTGCGACAACGGCGGGTTGCAAAAAGTAATTAATCCAGGCGTTGTCTTGGTAATACTGTTCGTACGGTACTTTTAGCCAGATCAGGATCGGAATTAGAATGCCAATACTGATCATTAATGGGTTAAATAATGGGTTGTTTATCTTCTGGCTAACCCAGCGAGCAAAGAGGAAAACGATGACGGTGATTGGTAGCCACATAACTTATCCTCCTTTTTTAAGTAGGCGATCTAAGAAATAAGCAAGCGACACTAAGACAATGAAACTTGCCCCTATTGTACCAACTAAGATCGGTAACGCGTTTTCAATCAAAGTGTCGAAATGGAGCATTAACCCGACGCTGATGGGAACAAACAGCAATATCATATATCGAATAATTAATGTGGCTGATGGCTTAACCCATTCGACAGAAATGAGGCCACTGGCGAGCAGCGAAAACAGAATAAGCATCCCAAAAATACTTCCGGGTATGGCTGTTTCTAACAGCGCTTGAATGGTGTTGCCAATGAATAAACTCGTCACTATAAGCAACATAGATACGAGATACTTAGCCAATTTGATTGCCATAGCTATTGCGGTGCCTTGTTAATATTTGGATTGCTTGAAAGCGGTTCAGCCACTAAACGAGTTAAGAAGTAAGCTTTTCAACGTAGTGATAAACCGCTTTCAAAATTGCTATTTTCTTCTCATCGCTTTCATGTTCATGAACAAGATTTTCTAGGTTTAACATATACCCTTCGATGTTATTTTCGAAGTACTCTCGGCAGTGGCTGCCCCAGCGTAATTGCTCTTGTTCACTTAATGTCAAAGGGTAGTGTCTTGCGCGGTATCGAAATAGCAGCGGGTCAATTCGCTCGTCACTAAACGTAATATCAAGCGCAGCGAGTTGCGACGGCTCTGTAGAGCGGATTATTTCCATCGACGCCTTGTCGGCTGGAGAGAAAAAGCCCTCGTAGAGTTTTGTGTCTACATCACTGCTTTGTTCATATTCGCGATCGACGCTGTACAACGCGATCAACTTTTCACGAATTTCAGGGTGCTGGCGCAGCATTGCAAGATTTTTTAGACACTGCTCTCGGTCAATACCTATTTGCTCTGCATTTTCAGCAGTAAGAGTCTTAGCTGGAGCAAGAATAGGACACTTGTTTATGTGCAGTAACTTGATGGGAACAGGCAATTCGTCATCCGCTAATTCGCTGCGTTTGGCGTATAAACGCTCGCGTAGTTCATCACTATCTAATTCAAGCAGTGGTGACGGGTCTTTAGCCAAATCAATCACAATAGCGGCGTTTTTGTTGGTTGGATGCCAAGCCATAGGCACAATCCAACTGGTGTAATTGCAATCACGACCAAACATGCCAGAGACGTGCATCAAAGGCGTCATGTTAACGATATCGATCAATTCATTGAGCTTCCGCTTATGGCGCATACTTAAGAAATACCCGAACAGCTTTGGTTGGGCAGCCTTTAGCTTTTTGGCCATTTCTATTGTTGCTATAACATCGGCCATCGCATCGTGCGCATTTTCATGTTCTATGCCATTCTTAACTGAAAGGTGTTCTAGCTTAAAGCTTGTGTAGCCTTCTTCATTTACTGGCCACTCAACACCGTCAGGTCGGAGCGCATGGCAGGCACGCATGACATCGAGTAAATCCCAACGTGAATTGCCATTTTGCCAACTCCAAGCGTACGGGTCGATAAAGTTACGATAGCAAGTGTAGCGAGTGACTTCATCATCAAATCGAATGTTGTTGTAACCAAGGCTAGTCGTATTCGGCTTTGCAAGTTCTTCATGGATCTTTGCTATAAATTCTGGCTCTGGTAGGCCTTGCGACTGCGCTTTCTGAGGCGTAATTCGCGTTATTAGAGCAGCTTCCGGAGCTGGCAAATAATCCGCAGGTGGTTGGCAATAAATAACAAGAGGCTCGCCAATAATATTGAAATCTTCGTCTGTACGAACGCCTGCAAATTGGCTTGGGCGATCTTTCGCTGGACTCGTGCCCCAAGTTTCATAGTCGAAAAAGAAGAAGGTAGGTTGATCGTTGTTATTCATATTGTTTTCATTATGGTTAGAATTCTTCAAAGCGGCCCTTTAGAATCAATCGCTTAACTGCGTATTTTGTGCTATATTTTCTATTCGGTTTTAGTGTTTTTTCGTCGTTCACATTTGCACTTGCGTCCATATATGTGTCTATTTTTAGTAAGCGCTGTGTCCAAATTTTTAAGGAAGAAAATTGAGCATAACCGACAAACAACTAAAGGCCATCGCTAAACTTAGCGAGTACGCTGGAACGGCAGAATTAAAGGATGGTGAGGGGCTAATTGCAAAGATATCGCCCAAAGCAAACATCACATTCCAGTACCGGTGCCGCCACAACGGAATAAACAAACGCATTCGTATAGGCAAGTATCCGATAATCAGCCTAAAGAATGCAAGGCAAATCCACAAAAGGATGTTAGAGCTTAAAGAAGAAGGACGAAATCCAGAGATCGCCATCACAGGCGAGACAGATTTTGTCACTCTCAAAGAGTGCCTTGATTTTTGGTTTGAGAACAAAGTCGCTCATCAAAAGCACGGGACCAGGGTGCTGTATGAATCCGTCGCGAAAAACTACTTCTACAATGCATTCCCTAATGTGAATGTTGAAAAGGTAACAGCCCGAGAGTGGATGCAGTGGTTTGATGGCATAGCCAAGAAGAACCCTAAAACTGCGAATTCAGCATTTTCCAAAATGAGAGCCTGCCTTAACTTCTGTAAATCAAAATTCATAATAGACGGCACCCACTTTGAAAAACTCAAACAGCAAGATGTAGGCGAACCATCGAAAGCGGGGGACAGAGTACTCACGTTACCCGAGTTAGCAAAAGTCTGGATAGCAATAGAACGCAGTAAAGCGGGTACATCAACCAAGAACTTACATCTCATGACAATGTTATGGGGTAACCGATTATCAGAGCTACGTTTAGCAAGGCGTGCTCACTTTGATATGGTCAATGACGTTTGGACCGTACCACCTGAACTGAGCAAAATGGGTAACACCATTCGCAGGCCCATCCCCAAACACATTAAACCGATGCTAGAACGGTTGATGAATATTTACGATGACTACCTTTTCCCTGGTGCATCGCTGCACAAACCAATCAGCATCTCTGCTGCTAATCGCTATATAAGACGCCTGCGTGATTCAATGACGCTCACGCATTGGCGAACGCATGACTTTAGACGAAGCATATCAACGATATGTTCAGAGCTAAAAGCAATGCCACATGTAACAGAGAAGATGCTCGGGCATGAGTTAACCGGTGTAATGGGCGTGTATAACAAGCATGACTGGCTAGCCGATCAGAAAGATGCGTATGAGACATTTTCCGAAGCGTTGTTTGAGCAAGTGAAGAAAGAGTTGGAGGCTATATAGAAGTACTTTAACTAAAACGGCTCGTATTAGGGATCTTACTTATACTCAAAGTGGTTAAATTTGAGTTGCTTGCACACACCGTCCAATCCAGGGAAAAGTGTTGACCAATTAATCCCCATGGACTTTAAGTCTCTCATAATTATATCGCGTTCCTCTGCTGGGATACTAATAGCCTGTATATCTTCAGAGCCTAATTGGTTTAGTAAGTACTGTTCAATATCAACGACATTGGAATACATCGTCATAGCTTGCTGAGGAAGAGCTCTAGGGTTGCTGATATTGGCAAGCTTTACTGAATTTACGGTTGGGATTGGAGTTCTAATTGTAGCTCCTCGACCATTCTTATCACTTATGAGTTTTCGTTCATCTAATACAAAAATAACGGGGTCATCATTAGGAGATAGGGAATAGCGATTTTCAAAAGCAAAAAAAGCAGCGACATATACGCTTAATGACCAATCTAAAAGTGGTGTTGGGTATCCATGGTGTTGTGCTAAATTAAGAAGTGCTCCCAAGTCTCTATCGCTGAATGAGTTGTAACAATATGCGGATACAGAATTGATGTGATCTTCTAAAACAGGAATTAACTCATCAAAGTAGTATACGATATCGGCGTTGCCCGTTCGGTGAAATGATGATTGAAGCGGTTTCGGAGAAGCTTGGCCACGAAACCAAAGACCATCCTTTTGTTCAAAAGCCCATTTTTTGAATCCTTCCCAACTTTTTCGTTGAATAGGTATGGTGGTTCTTGAAGGAAGTATTGATTTACTAAATATTCCTGAATTTTCAGTTTTAAATCCGTTTGGATAAGTTACTTCCCATTTTATATCAAGAGCACCTTCTAACTGTTTTGCTTCAAACGTAAAAAATTTGGGGTACTGGATTTTTCCTGTGTTAATAATATCCTTTACCATATCACTACTAAGTAGCTCACCATTCTCATGGTGTAAGGTCGTAGCTACGGACTTACCTATTAATACATCGTTGACAACTCTTGCCTCAATTTTGTGCCATAGCCAATAAGAATGCTCCCTCCCTAAGTCATCTACGATACTTTCAAATAGAGAAACGGTTCCTCTCAGTCCGTTGGGTTCAAGAGTTTTTGAAATTACAAAGCGATAGGCACAGTCACTTTTGTTTTGGGGTAGCCTCCAGTCACCACTAAAATTGTCGTTATCCATTCTAAGACCTCACTTTATGACTTGAATAGCATAAAGCAATAGGCAAAGATTGGCTCTATTCACGATTAAAAAACATAGACTAAATTAATATAATGTTACTTAGAACAACGTTTTAGAATAATTGTTAGTTAATATCTGAGGTAGGCTATGCAGAATGCCTCATTTCTGATCACGGACGTATAGCCGAAAACAAGGAAGCTTATGCATGGAGACATTTTTATCAATTGTATTACTTGGTTTACTAGCCCTTTGTATTTTGGGTTGGGCTATTAAGCTACTAGAATTTGCTTTGGGCTTGGTTTTTCTAGGTATTATTGTTATGTCTATCTGGGCGATTGTTGCTCTTATTGAAACAGGGTTTTGGCCCGTTGCTTTGATATTGCTTGCCGCTTTGATTGTCGGTGTTGTCTATACATCGACGAATAAATTTAAAGGCAAGCAAGGTGAAGCCAAGGTAAATAAAAAGCTAAGTAAATTATGTAAGAATACGGATAGCCAATTTTTGTCTAATGTGACTATTCATTACAAAAACAGAACAGCTCAGATAGATCATGTTCTAATCACAAAAGCAGGTGTATTTGTCATAGAGACAAAAAACTTTGGCGGAACAATTTTAGCTAATCTCGATGAAATGCAGTGGGTTCAACACCTAGGGGAAACAAGCAACCGTTTCTATAGCCCAACATGGCAAAATGAGACACATATTGCCGCTTTAGACAAATTACTCAATCTTGATAACGCGTTATTTATTAACACCGTCGTCTTCACCCGCACAAAAGAGCCATTGAATTGGGACACCGGTAACCCACTTCTAATAGTTACTCGTCTACAAGAGCTTGAAAAAAAACTAGCGGCATATGAAGGCGAATGGTTTAGTTCAGCTGAAATAAATAAAATCAAAGAAACCATCGAATCAGAGAGATTACCTGTAGGAAGAGAAACTGATAAGTACCACCTTCAAAATATCAACAGAGATAAAGTATAATGTATGTTTTATCTCTGTTGATAATATAAGCATCTATAAAGATTAGAGTGGACATGCATAACTAACTAATTCTCATAGAAAATGATGGTTTTATCTATGGATTAAGATGATACTAACTACAACTATCTAACATTTCCGCCAACCCCATCTTTGAAAATTTGAAAGGTATTGTTTTGCCTCAAAAATCGTTAACGGTATACCAAGCCAATGCATTTTATAATTATTCGATAGGTTTCGATGTTGCTAAAGTCAACTTGCTTAAAACAGCTGATAGATTATTGAAGGCTGGCTTCTCTCAGTCAGTGTACTTTTCTGATTTCAAGTGTATTTATCTTGATACTAATGGTGAAGCTCAATTTGAGATCAATACACCTAAACGAACAGTAACTCCAGGAGCAAGTTGGGAAATAGAATTTGGCGAACATGTGCCAGAGTATATAGTTGCGGATTTAGCTAACTCTTATGAAATTGCCTTCCACGAAAGTGAACTACTTCATGGAGGGTTACCCTATTTACGAGCTAGCTTACCACCAATAGTTCTTGATGACGGAGATTGCCAACTACCGTTATATGCTTCAGTGAAAATCTATTCAGATGGAATTACAATACTAAGTTTTCAATTTGATGCTTCATGGGATGGTTTAGAAGAAAGTGATTTCTTGTCAGAAGTCGTAAATATTTACAAACGCGGATTCAAGGCAATATGGCTTAGTTCCAAAATCCAAGAGTCTGATGCTAAGGTTGTATTGGAAAATGCGTTTGAAAATGAACTTTCTATTGCTGGAGAGCATGTTGCTGGAAAGAAAGCGAAAAAGATTATTAAAAAAATGAAAAAGCACAGCCAAAAGGTGCTGGACGAATCGCTTAGTAGCGGAGGGCAATCGTTCCACCTAGCAGGCTTTGAATGGTTTTTGCATAAAATTGCTGGTACTGAAAACGATGAATCGTGCGAATCAACAGTAGAAATTTGTCGTTCGATATATTGTAATGTGTTGAGTGGTGTGGTGGTTGCTGATGAAAACGAAAAACAAACGCCCCCTCATAACTTTATATGGCAAGGCCGCCCATCAGTTGCGCTACTCCGATTCAAAAATCAACCAGATACAAAAGACGACCTATATAAAAGCTTTTCGGACTCAATATCGAAAATTCTATTAAGAACTGACGGCATTAGTAACGTACCTAATCTTCCTCCCGATTTAAGGTTATTTGAAGATTATTGTTTACACGCAAATCGCTCTATTTTTCTATGGACATGGTTGAAACCTACGAATAGTCCAGAGAATGTATGGGAAGATCTTAATACCCCGACTAAGATTTTTCAAAACCAGGCTAGAACTGAGCATATAGAGTACCATAATCTAAAAATTGCGAGAGCCTGCTCTTGGGCCTGCAACCCTCTTAGCAATGACTATTTATTGAGTGCTTATGAAACACTCGCAAGTTCAGAAAGTATGCTTCACCAAAGTAGCAACTCTGGTGAAGTATCATCAGCACTTTCTTACTTGATTGAACAGTTCGGTACATCAAGATTAGTTGGATCAGCGAAAGAGTCCGCTAGATATCACCTTGATGAACAGAGATTTAGGGTAGATAAAGCTAAAACTCGTAGTGACCGTTGGTTAACATTTGTTTTCGGTTTAGTTGGAGCAACAAGTTTAGCTGAATTTGTGATTCACCCATTTGTTAAGGAAATTTGGCCTTCGCTAAAAACCTTAAATAGTCCTCTTGTATCATTGGGTATTTCAACAGGCCTACTATTAATAATTGCAATTCTCATATGGAGTATTAATAGCAGAAAAACGTGAAACGGTAGTAGGAGTAGATTACTGGCAATTGATTTGCACTCGTTAGAAACCTTCCTCGTTAGAATAACTACATCACTCGCCCTTAAAACCACCCTCATGCTCAACCCATTCCATGACAGCGGCACGAATCCAACGGAGTGGGGCTTTGCTTATAGGGTCGGGGAAGCCTCGGTGGTTACGCCAAGCGATGATTGTAGTGCGTTTTTTACTGAAGAAATCTAGAACCTCTTGATGGCACATGATCGTGTTAGATGACTCATAGTATTTCTTAGCATCATAAACAGCGGGTTGAGATGACGGCTGTTTGGTCGCTACGAATGCTGGTGGCGTGTATGAAAAAGAGACGCTTTGATTTGAATCTTGAGAGTAGCTCATTGCACTAATTCCTTTTATTGATTGGCCGTTGGTCAGTCGGCTTATATTATTTCGCTGAAGTTTTATTGCTTTGCATGTAACACACGTAAAAAACAACACAGATAACGCCGTATATCAGTAACATCTTCATAAGCTTGCATCCTTAATGCTTGGCATTAGCCGCACTCGGTTAATTGTGTGCCAGCACATTGCATCACCCTTGAATAAACCGCCCTCACGTAACTTTGCGCAACCAAGTGGTAATTGTTCACCGCACTTGCTGCATGCACCCAAATCATTTTCAATCGTAGGTATTTCAGCGTGAACTCGGTGAATGAGTGACTGCAACGTTTCAACATGAGAGCTAGGCTCGGAAGGGTAAGAAAAGAACCGGCATATCTCGTCGAGCTTCTTTTGTTCCTGATGACAAAGTGAAACCCGAATATCTAATTCGCCGGCGTTCTTACGTTTATCACGCAAGCGTTGGGCTCGGTTTGCTGCCAGTTTTTTCTTACGTTCGTCACTCATGCCGATTTTCTCTTCTTAACATTGAGTGCCGCTTTCTTCTTAACGGGTGAAAGTAGTTGTTTGGCTCGGGCTAGGCAGTAATCAAAAGCTTTACCGCCGCGAGCACCACCAAAAGTAGCCGTAGTTCGATAGGTTTCAATAGCATGATCACAACCACGGCTGATCTCGTTTGACTCGTAACCTTCGGCCTTTAAGATTTGGCGTATATGCTTATCAATAAACGTTTCGTGATTGTTCCTTAGCTCTAAAGTACTCATTGCATTGTCCTTATTTGGGGTGATTCCCCGCAATCAGGTAGACGCTTGTCAGAGTGGTCAGCCCTGTATATACTTGATTGCGAGGCTTTGGTTCTAAACGAAAGTTCTCATTGCACAAAGTAAGCCCTTATTGGTTTGGTCACCGATAGGGGTTTTCTCTTTTCTAGGCACTTGCCATCACTATTCCGCTCAACTTATTGCTCAGTTGGTCAGAAAGAGCGTTGAACTGATTGATGATGAGTGCGTCTTCACTGCCCACACTAAACTCCACGTTTTCGCATTGGCTGCTGAGTTTGATCAGCTGTTGAAGCTCGTCATAGAGTGGGTCGTCTTTTGGCGTGTTTGCCAGGTAATACTCAAAGCTCGATTTATGAAGCTGAATTGCTTTGGAGCCTTCTAGAGTTTTGTTGATGGTCTTAATATTCAAAGTTGTCATTTCGATTCCCTTTAACACCTTAGGTTGTATTTAACCTTACAACTAAAGTTTCAATAGTGTCAACACCTAAAGTTGTTATTTAAGGAAATAAAAAAGCCCGCTGAAAAGCGAGCTTCTAGATATTTTGAATTATAAGTCCATTATGACTTGCTTAACATACCCAACGATTCGACAGTTTCCGTTGATTGGAATAGGGTCATATTTTGGATTAAGTGGTAGCAAAAACTTCTGAGGACCATCAATTTCTAATTTTTTAATGGTAGCTTCAGGGGCATCATTCAGCGTCGCAACGACAATTTTTCCGTTGTCAGGACAACTACATGGTTCAACTATAACGATAGACCCTGCGGGAATCGAAGGGGAGCCGTGAGGGTTCGTCATAGAATTTCCAGTAACTCTCATTGCAAAAGCATTTTGTGGTAAATGTTTAGTCGTGATTTGATACTGAAGGTCTGTTGTATCAAGGTCGACTTTACCCCAAGAGCCTGCCTGGACTTGGCTTAGAATAGGAACTCTGTGCAAACTGAGTTCTGGTTCATCTATGAATATAATGTCTGGAAGTGCATTTTTTTTCACTTCGATTGGTGATGCAGGGTTCGTGGTTGTCGTTGGAAATGGATTAGATAAACCATGTAGCCAACTAGCATCACAACGCAATGCTTCAGCTAACTGAACGATATTACGAGGCTTAGAAGTTCTGCCATCTTCTATCTTATGAATAGACTGCTGAGCAACACCTACTTTTTCAGCTAGTTCCGCTTGAGATAACCCTAGCTCTTTCCTACGTTGCTTTACTCGATCAGCAAGACTCATCTACAAACCCCTCTAATTAAACCCTTTCGGATATGTTCATTATCACAACAAAACGTGTTATTTGACAAACAACAAAAGTTGTAATTAAATAAACAACCTAAGTTGTAATTAGCTGAGAGGAAAAAATGTCAGCCATTAAACGTTCAACAGAAATTTTAGGAGGACAAACGCCATTAGCAAAGTTATTAGGTGTCAGCCAATCACACGTATGGAACTGGATTAACCGAAAGCACCAAGCTCCTGCGAGGTATATACGTGCAATTTCTAAAGCTACTGGCGGAAAGGTTTCAGTTAAAGAGTTACTGAGTGACCACGAAGAGAATACTACCGAATAACAACTTTGCCTGATCACCAACATTCAGGGTAACCAAAAAGTAAGGAACACTTATGCAGCCCAGTTTAAAAAGCGTTATGCATAACGCAGTCGTCGCATGGCGAAGTGACGCAACCAAAGAACAGATCGCCGAATACGTCTCTCGCTTCTATCACAAGATGAAAATCTTCGAAGAGGAGGATTGCCAACCAGAGCCCATTCTCAAAGTGCCGTCTGCTTTGAACAACCCAAACAATACTCAAAACCTGTTTCGCTACATTAGCCGAACCAGTATTGAAGCAAAAGCCAACGTGATGGATCTGCTTCCTGCCATCATCGTATCTATGCCAAAGGCGAGGGCAACCGCTGCGCTCAACCAGTTCTTAAACCCGCTTGGTTATTCAGTAGCGGCGATTGGTTCGTGCAAAACAATGGCAAACCGCGACCAACTACTGGCCGATTTCAGCAAAGAATCATCAGAAGCTTTCCGCTCAGTACTTCTTTTAAGTGAACACGCGACGCATGACCAGCTTCGCGAAGCTTACAAAGAACTGCAAGAAAGCGCCGGCTCTCACGATCCTTTGCTTCAGTACATTGAAACGTTAATGGCGCAAAAAGGCTGACCACCTATTTGCTGTGTTCAACACAATCAAGAGAACTTTGTGCAATGAGTCTTTCTTATCAAAATTACTTCGGCCAAATGCTGTGGATAGCAAACAACGGCAACTGTCGGTTTGTTGTGTCGCGCACTAAAGCCAAGCAAATACTGGAATCAATGAAGGCGAGGGTAGTGAAATGATTGAATTTCTAGATCGCCCCATCGCTTTTCATCGGCCATTCGTGAAACTGGGTATCGGTATTACAGGTGCGTTAATGCTGAGCCAATCGATTTATTGGAGCCGCAGAACGAACGCTTCAGGTTGGTTCTATAAAACTCAGTGTGAATGGGAAGAAGAAACTGGAATGACACGCAGGGAGTTAGATACAGCGCGTAAAAAACTGCGTCAGATAGGCATTCTTGAAGAGAAAAAGCAGGGCGTTCCGTGTCGAATATTCTACAGAATTAATGAGCCAAACTTGGTTGCACAATTAGAGCAAACTAGTTTGGCGCAATCCGCCAAACAGTGCAGTACAAATGCGCCAACCAGTACTGCACAAAACCGCCAAACTAAAACAGAGATTACACAGAGACTACCAGAGACTACTAACAATATTGATCATATCTTTGAGGCTGAATCGTGCTTTGAGCGGCTGTGGGCTGAGTTTCCAACCAAGAAAGCCAAGAAACATGCATTGGCAAAATTCAAAGCCTCGGTGAAAGCCCAGAGTGATCCAATTCAAGAGTTCACCAACAAGCTCTGCCAAGACATTCAAACACGCAAAGCCAACCGCCAGTTTGGGTTCGACAAGCTGCACCTCACGACATACTTGAATCAAGAACGATGGAATGATGATCATGAAACCAATCAATCAAGCACTGCTAAGCCAAGCCATCAACAAAACCGAGTCGATCAACACAACGCAGAACTGCTCGAACGCTACGGACACACTGCCACACCAAGTGGACGATCAGGTGATCCAACTGAGCATTCCCGATTGGATTCAAGCCAAGTTTGTCGAGGCATACGGAGCGAAGTGGCCGAACAAGGCACTACCATCGACTTGGGTTCAAGCGATTACCACAATGTCGGTGAGTGATATTCGTCGCGCTGTAAATCAATCGTTGCTTGGGGAAGACGAGTGGCCGCCAAGCTTGCCCAAGTTCGTGTCGATGGGGCGTGAAGAACTGGTTGATATGGATGAAGCGTTTGCACGAATGATCCGTTCAAAACCGAAAGGGGATATTGAGTATTGGGCAGCGCAAGAGGTGGGTTTTATGTGCCGTGGATACCTAAGTGAACGTGATGCCAGGGCGAAGTACAAAAAGGCGTTGAGAAAGTACGCCGATAAAGCGCGAGCTGGGTCTTTACCGAAGCGAAACACAATGCGTTTGCACGACAAATCAAACGTGAAACCAATCAGCGATATTGAGCGACCACTACCAGAGCAGTTTGAAATAAGCTCGGTATTTGCAAGAGTCGCAGCAATGGGGGCGAGGGCATAATGAAGTTTGAAAAGATAATAGCTAAATTCAACGTCAAAGGGATCAACTACGAACCATCGCTAGGGGGGAGGGCGTTACTGTCACTGGAAGAACAACTGGCAACGGTAGGCTTAGCATGGAAGGATTCACCCGTTGGCTTTCTAGTGCTGTTTGTTGAGTGCATAGCAGACCAACATGCCTACAAAACCTTATGCAAAGCGACCTTGGTTGAGGCTCAGATGTTAATGCAGTCATGGCGAGGCCCATTCCCAGAAAAGGCGTTAGAGGCTTTGGTGGTGACAGCCATTGCAGAAGCGACTCAACAGTTTGGCCAAGTTTGCCCTGAATGCAACGGTAGCGGTAAATACACTGCTAAGAACCGAGCAAGAAGAACCTGCCCATGCTGCGACGGTGGCCGAATAGGGTGGACACAAGAAACCCGGTTCGCGTTCTTCTGCCAAAAGCTACCCATCACGTTCTCACGCTTCAAGAAGTACGAACCGATATTAGCGAAGTTGGTTAACTACCTAACCGCCAAACGCAACGCCGCAGCCTTAGCGTTGCAGGATAGGGTAGAACGGGAGAAGGAAGTGGCTTAGTAAATAGAGCCCAATTCAAACGGGAATGTTGAATCGTGTAACTGATAATTTGGATTGTGAGTTGTGCGCTGAATCGTTAGAGCGTAGATATGGTGGGCGATACCACGCTGTGGTGTTATGTAGGCGTAGGCAGTTCTGACCTTCGGCCTACATCAACACCATCGCTTGTTGATTTATGGAAGCCCCCATTTGGGGGCTGAAGTTATTACTATGGAAAATATTTAGTTTGTGTGCCATTAAATTGATTTATAAGCTCGGTTTTTACGGATGGATGATTATCGAAAACTGACATCCAAATTGACCAGCCACCACGGGCTTTAGCTAAATCAATAATCGTTTCTTCGTCAGCTTTATTAGATCTAAATTTTTTTAGATACCTTTCAGCCAACTGCCAAGTACGCATCCTTTCTTCCCATCGTTTATCTTTGTCACTAAGATCTTTATGGCCAGGGACTCTATCCAAGCCTACAAGCTTAATTAAGTTTGTAGCTTTTGTTTGCTCATTAACAGTTGATAAGAGCGTTGCGTTCACTTTAACTTGGCCCGATGAATTGTACGTGAATATTTCGAAAGTATTATGAACTGTCGGAAAGTACATACCGGTTACTGGTTTTTGGGATTTAATAGTATTGCAGTTTTTGCAAGCTAAAACGAAGTTACGCCATAGGTATGTACGTTTAGTATGCGTATTCTTATCCCTAACATGTTCAACTTCTAATGATGCGAAAGGTACATAGATTTCACAGTAAGAGCAATAGTGCCCAATGGCTTGAATTAATTCGTTTTTTGAGCTCCCGTAAGGATTGTATATTAACTTATTAGGAGGAAACGCTTTAATCGATTTGTTTAGTGGTCGCATCAAGAGCTCTTTCGTTCTGCTTGGAGTAAAGCGACTAATGCCGGATCATCGTTAAATTGGTACTCAATATCATCTAACTTTTCTCTTAAAGCATTAATATCTTTATCGCTACCCTCTTCGAGGAGTGAAAAGTATTTTTCAGCTAATTTCATATATTCTTGATACTGTTCACTACGCCTAGCATTTTTAACTTCCATTTCGTCTTCTACAATATCTTCTAGCCCCTTTAAATGAGTATTGTCCGATACTGTTTTGATGCCAAACTTACTTAGTTTGATTACTTCTGAGCCTTTTACAGATTGGATAATGAAGGCTGAGTGAGACGTAACAATAAACTGGATGCTAGGAAAGGCTTTTTTCAATGATGAAACTATAGTTTTTTGCCAATCTGGATGTAGGTGCATATCTAATTCATCGATTAGAACTACACCTTCAGTAGCGATCACAGCTTCACTTTTTAGGTGGGGGTTAAGTTTTATAGCACGGTAAGCAATATCGCCGGCCAATCGGATTATATTTCTATAGCCGCTACTAAGCATGTTAAAAGTTTCCCATGCGCCATCATGGGATTTGGCCATTAAAGTTTTGTGTTGATGGCTATATGTGATTTTTTCCCAACCAGGAACCATGGTGGTTATTGCTTGACAGAAAGCATTATAAAGCTCAGGGTCTCTGCCTAGTTTTAAAATTGAATCTTCATAGTCTGCAAACCAGTTAACAAAACGCTCTGAAAAAGATCGTGGGTCTAAAGCGGCAACGTAGCCATCAAGCCTCGTAGAGGCTTTGCGACTGCGTTGAGCTCTTTCGTTAAATAAACGTTCAGTTCCATAATATGCAATCAAAGGCAGAGTTGTGGTGTCATTTTCTTCAAATATGTTTCGGCACAGTTCTGAAGAAAAATCGATGAGATCATTCGCATCTTTATATGACGTAGACCCACCCTCCGTTTTGTCGGTGTCTCGAAACCAACTGAAGATATTCTTTCCAATGGTGTGGTCGAGAGTGATTTTAAAAGGAAGTTTATAGTTAATGTGGGTGTCAGTGACAGTAGTTCTCTTTTCACAATGTTTTAAGGACCGAAGCTCAATGTTACTGTCCCCACTAACTTTTTTTACGCCAATAAAGTACGTACCTAATGCATAAGAGACTGCATCCAGGAAACTTGTTTTACCAGTAGCATTATCACCAATTAAGATATTGAATTCTTGATTCAGTTCGACTTCAAGCTCGCTGAAGCACTTAAAATTTTTAATTTTTATTTTCTGAATTTTCATTCTGGTATGCCCAGTGCTTTGATCTAGTTAATCAACATTTTACACTATGTAACTCATTGTTTGTATATAGGAAGAGCAATGTTTCTATATAAATAAATTTAGTGTATTGGTTTGTTTCATTGTGTTGTGGCTATTTCATTTCGGATAGCATATTGTTGATGTGATATCATCTGTAACATACTGTTATAAATAAACTTTGTTGATATATTTGATTTTCATGTGCATAGTGATGCAAGGTTACCTAACTCTGGATTGAAATAGCAATGAGGAAAATTGAACACGTAAATACGTTAAAACAATTTGAATACAAAGGGTTCGAAGCTGATCTTACTCTTGATAACAATCAAGATATTGAATTTGTAGCAAGTTTAAGTACCACGCATTTTGAAAAATTCACCCGCCCGATTCGTAGAAATACAGAAAGTGAGCTGAAAGTTGCGCTCCAAGACCTGGTGGACGAGTACTATCGTGAGAATAAAAAACACTTCCCGTCAGACCTTCGAACTACAACCAAAGCGTATTGGCTCTTAGGTGTATTTTCGGCTCTATGGATGGCTTTTATTGCACTTTCTTATTTGTTAGGTATCGCCCCTGAGAACAGTGTTGGTTTACCTAACGAAATTTGGTGGTCTACATATAGTACTTTCTTT
>NZ_MCWZ01000026.1 GCF_002877365.1 Vibrio sp. 10N.261.55.A7 | reverse complement strand
TAGAAAGTACAAATCTACAACAATCGATTCTTATATTGTTCTGGCGTTTGACCCGAGTATTTTTTGAACATTGAAATATAAGGGCTGGCTTGGTTGTAACCGAGCGTCAACGCGACTTCTTTTACTGAGTGCCCTTTTCTTAGCAGATCCATTGAGTAGAGATAACGCACTCTTAAACGCCATTCAGTAAAGCTCATACCAAGCTCGGTTTGACAATGGCGTGCCAAAGTCCGTTCTGTTGTATGCACACGCTCTGCCCACTCACCGAGTGACGTTGTGTCTGTTGGGCTTTCTTCAACCGATTCCAATATAGTCGCTAAATACTTATTGTTGGTTGTCGGTAAAAAGTGCCTTTCTGTTTCTTCCGTGGCAAGTTGATCTAAGAGTACCTGAATTAAGCGTTTGTCCTGCTCTGATTCAGCGACATTAATCTTTCGTCTCCGGAAATCGTCAATAATGGCCGACACTATTGGTGTTACCTTGATCAAGCTCGTTTGTTTTGGGAAGCCCAAAGTGAGTTCTTGTGCGACATTGAGTGAGCAATAATCGAGGGGCTTTCGATTATAGCTACAGTGCTCAGCGCCCGCAGGTACCCAAATCGCAAGATGAGGAGGTGCCAGAAAACGAGTATTCTCTGCTTCCATCTCAAGTATTCCCCCACTGATCAGCTGAACTTGGCCCCATGGATGGCTATGCACCCGTGTTTCAGTATTAGATAAGAACGCTTCGAAATTCATAAATACATCGGATGGTGCGCGGGCAATTGATAACGAGGGGTGAAGTATTCGAGCCGGTTTTTTCAATCTTGTCTTCCTATCACTTAACGTGTCTTTTTGACGATACATATAATCATACCGACCTGTCACACTTAATTCCACACACTTACTTGCGATGAGGTTCACATGATTTATCTATTGCCTTTTTTTACCGTCTTAATTTGGGGTGGTAACTCAATCGTAAATAAGATGGCTGCTACGGCGATTGAACCGAGTGCCATGAGCTTTTATCGTTGGTTTTTCGCCATGTTGATCATGACCCCCTTTTGCCTACCAACGGTAATTCGTCAATGGAAAATCATTAAGCCCTATCTTTCAAAGCTTGCATTCCTTTCTTTGCTTGGCATGGTCTTAAACCAGTCGCTTGGCTACTATGCTGGGCTCACGACCACGGCGTCGAATATGTCGTTGATCATCTCGCTTGTTCCACTTATTTCTGTGTTCATTAGTGTACCACTGCTTGGAAAATCGATATCAGCCTTCAGTATCATCGGTGGTGTGATTTCATTAGCAGGGCTTACGTTTATGCTGGGGCACGGGGACATTGGTTTCTTCATCAACCAGGATATTGCTCAGGGAGATGGGTTAGTGCTTCTCGCGGCAGTGATCTACGCAACGTATTGCGTTTTGCTGAAGCGATGGAAAATGCAACTTGGGAACGTGACACTGATTTATTGCCAAGGTATTTTTGCTGTACTCATGTTAACGCCATTATGGCTAACAAGTTCACAGCTAATGCCTACGCAAGAATCATTACCTTTGATCGGCTATGCAGCCGTCGCAGCCTCTATATTAGCGCCCTGGATGTGGATCAAAGCGATCGATGTGATAGGCGCAGACTCAACTGCGATGTTCATGAACCTCATGCCTGTTATCTCAGTGGCACTGGCGACCTGGCTATTAAATGAAACCATTCACAACTACCACCTCATTGGTGGTTTGATGGTGATCTTTGGCGTTATTCTCTCGCAGATTAAAAAAAGAAGGTTCCCAATCCCACTAGACTCTGCGCTGTCTAAGGCTCAGGTTTAGTTGATGATTATTTCAAGAGAATAAGACAAGAGTGCACTATTGTGTTGATGTTAAAGGCAACGCAAATACAAAAGGTAAGCAATGATTGCTTACCTTTTTTGATCGTCTTTTTGCTATTCATTTCTATGTAAGGGAATGAACGAATCGCTACGCGCTGACTTCACAATTCGATTGAGGAACACAAGAACACGCGATGGCGGATCTTTCTCCCTCTTGAATCAACCTCAACGCTGGAACATCTTCATGAGTCACCTTGCCAGAAAGAAGCGAAACCTTACACACACCACATGAGCCAGCACGGCACTTATTGGGCAGATCAATACCTTGTGCTTCCGCTTGTTCTAGTATTGTTTGCTGATTATTACCGACAAAGGCTTTGCCATTCACCGTTAAGGTTAAGCTCTTTTCTTCCACCTTAATGGCTTCAGCTGCTGTTTCGCGAGCATTGGAAGCTGTGGCCTCTTCTTCATCATGTTCGTTATAACGTTGACCATCTTGATACTCCAGCACCTCTATCTTGTCGCTTTGAGTTATCACGCCCTCATTTCTAGCGACTAAGTTTTGTCCAAAAAACACGCCGCCATTTTCATCGGCTCTAAACGTCATGAGAGTCTTTAATGGCTCTTTAGAGCCTCGAAACGTGCCCTTTTCTGTGTCGACTGTGGTTAAGATGCATCGTTCGCAAGGCTTAACGATGTCGAAAATAACCTCACCGACTCGTATCGTTTTCCAGCGATCCTCTTCAAATGGCTCCGTGCCGCTGGCGACAAGGTTTGTTCGAAACTGCGTCATCGAATGAACTTCATCGCTGCGACGGTTAAGCTCTTCAAGTGAGGCTTCGCTGATCAAAAGCATCGGATAGCCATCGGCAAAACTGACGTTATGACCAATTTTTTCACGCACCCGATTCGATTGTTCACCGCAGTAAAGAAGCTCGACGTTCTGGCCAATAATGTCACTAAACCAATCATCGGCTTCATCGGTTGTGGTATAGGCGGTAAAACTGTCATTCCAAACCGTCGCGAGTGTCTCTTGCTTCTTAAACTCGGAATAACTGATCGTTAATGGTGACTTTCCTTCCGCAGTAAAAATGAACCCGTGTGGTAACAGACTCGTATTCACTTTTACCATTTGAGGGAATTTTCGGGCGGTGACCATCGTGCCGTCAGACGTCGCGAGCATAAATCGACGGTCAAAACTTAGCCCTTGAAGCTCTACCCAAGCACTCGACAGCGAGACACCGCCAACCGATTTAACTGGGTATACATTGATTTGAGAAAGATGAGCGAGTGACATTGCTTCCCTTAAATTGTCTGTTACGCGAGTGAGGAGCAAAATTATAACCAAGTAAGGTCGTATCAAACAATCAAATCAAGTCTGTAATCGGTGTTAGTGCATGAATGATAAGAAATGAGGTGAATTCATTCCGCTTTTCCACTATCATCCTGTCGCCTAGACGGAAGCGTTTGCCTCATTGCTCTGTCTGGGCTCCAATCACACAACAACTCATTGGTGGGAGCTTTTCAATGACAACAATTACTATCACTCGTCCAGACGACTGGCATGTTCATTTACGCGATGGCGACGTTCTTACCGACACTGTTCGCGACATCAGCCGTTATAATGGGCGCGCACTCATCATGCCAAATACAGTCCCACCTGTAACCGATACTGAAATGGCAATAGCCTATCGCGATCGCATCATGGCAGAAAAGCCAAGTGAGCAGTTCGAGCCACTCATGGCGCTATACCTAACAGACAACACAACACCTGATGAAATACGCAAAGCGAAAGCTTCAGGCGCGGTTGTGGCCGCTAAGTTATACCCTGCAGGTGCGACTACCAACTCTGACTCAGGTGTGACTTCAGCGAAGAACATTTACCCAGTATTCGAAGCCATGCAAGAAGTCGGTATGTTGCTTCTTATTCACGGCGAAGTGACAACACACGATGTTGATATTTTCGACCGAGAGAAGAAATTCCTAGATACCGTTCTAGCGCCAATCGTGAATGACTTTCCAAACCTTAAGATTGTTTTAGAGCACATAACCACAGCTGACGCAGCCACTTTCGTTCAAAACGCGAATGAAAACGTTGCGGCAACAATCACAGCACACCACTTGCTTTATAACCGTAACCACATGCTGGTTGGCGGTATTAAGCCTCACTTCTACTGCTTACCTATTCTAAAGCGCGGTACACACCAACAGGCCCTTATAGAAGCAGCAACAAGTGGTAGCAAAAAGTTCTTCATTGGTACAGATTCTGCTCCTCACTCAAAAGAAGCAAAAGAAGCGGCTTGTGGCTGTGCGGGCTCTTACACGGCTCACGCTGCTGTTGAACTGTACGCTGAAGTGTTTGAACTTGAAGGTAAGATGGAAAACTTAGAAGCGTTCGTTAGCCACAATGGCCCTGATTTTTACGGCCAACCACGTAATTCAGACACGATCACCATGGTGAAAGAGTCTTGGTTGGTTGATGAGATTATGCCGTTTGGCCAAGACAAAGTTGTCCCTATTCGCGCTGGCGAAAACATTGAATGGAAAGTGAAATAGAGAAACTCGCTACGCTAAATAGCAACTCTATTTACCCGCGCTGAACGCAGTTTTGCGGGCTTTCATAAGAAATAAAACACCGCAAATTCTATAGAATGAGCGGTGTTTTTTGTTTGTGGCCGTGTTTATTAAGCTTGTTCAGCAATCAAGAGATTTATGTTCAACCCTGTTTATTCTTAGCGAGAAAGACTAGAGCTATCCCGCCAAGAATCATCAAACTGGTGATGACGACGGTTAAAGACAGTGACTCTCCCAGCAGCATTGCCCCTGCAACAAGCGCAATAATAGGGACAGAGAGTTGAGCGATGGAAGCCCTCAGCACAGAAAGCTTCGTAAGAGCAAAGTACCAAATCACGTACCCAACACCTGAAGCAAACGCCCCTGACAGTATCGCCCAGATGAGCCCTAACGGTGTTATTTCATCGATATTAATCAGCCAAGGCGCAACCAATATCGTGAGCATAGTTGCTGCCAAGAAACTCCTTGTCATCCCCACTCTCGGAGCAACCCCTGAATTGCGTTTACCCAACAATGTCAGTATTGCCCAGCTTACGCCTGCAAGAATCATCAGCAACGCTGAGAATAAATCAGGGGTCGTAGATGAAGGTAGCATCAGCAAAACAAAACCCAATAGCGATATTGTTAGCCCAATGGTTTCGTAGCGGTTGAGCCCATTACCTTGCCAGATATGGAATCCTATCATTGCCATCTGCACCGCACCGAACAACAGAAGCGCCCCGGTTCCCGCAGCTAATTCAACATAGGCGTAAGAAAAGCCAATCGCATAGGTAAACAAAGAGAGTCCACCCCAGATAGCCATGATAATGCTGGGCTTCGTTCTTGGTAATAGATGCTCCGATTCGTGTTTTCGTTTTTGTTCTTCTTTGCCTAAAGACTCTGTTGTCGGTTTTGAATTATCGCGAGACAACACTGACACAAGAAAATGAATAAAAACCAGAGTAACTAAGCCGGAAACAATGCGAACAACAGTGAATGAACCAGGGTCAATCGAGCCTTGAGCTAACGCGAGGCGACATAGAATTGAATTAGCGGCGAAAGCAAGCATCGCAACTGCAGTAGCTAGGTAAATCGGCACGTAAATCCTTTACTGATGGTTTTATTAAACTATCGCTACTCTACAACGAAATAGGACGAAAGAACCATCAAAAACAAAAGCCCACACAAGGTGGACAATATTTTTAGATTGGAACAAAAAGATCTGAAGTTAGTAATGAGTGACCAATATTTCTTGAACTGCAAATGCATTTTTCGAACATCGCACCTTATTGAATACGATTGCTTTAATGTTGTCCTTTTTTATGTGATGGCCTCAACTGAGTCAATCGCACCATTAAACCTGTTCTAAAAATAGTCAGTTAGTTCTATTGGGTTCGCCATAAACATCACTCCATTTCGCTACTTCTTCCTTAATGTATCAGTTATATCAGTTATATCAGTTTTCAATGTTGAGAAAGTACGTTGCCTCTAGTTTTTGCTTCAATGCTTTATACCATAAGGGTTTTGGCCCGTTAAACGTGATCATTAAGTATTGCATTAGATCCTTATACAACATGACTAAATCTATCTGACTCACTATTCATCAATAACTTACAAACAAGTTCGCAATCTTTCCAGATCGTTTAGAGTGATTGTTCTTTCAAAACAGATCATTGAATGAAATTTTATTTGGCTGTTTTAAGGGCTATTTCTTGGGTTTTAAGTTTGTGCGAAAAAACCGTTCACAATACATCGCAGGCGGGTGTAGGGAAGTATCGATTCTGTGGGTGACTGGATCAACTAGACAGATTACTCAGCTTTGATTGATAAGCATCACAATTAGTACTTTCTAACTACAAGCTGACAACTTATGGGTTATGCATCAAGGTTTTAATTTAGGTGATCAGTTACTTTTGACATACAAAAGATCAATGAATGGCAAGCAAGGCTTGCCCATTTTATTATTGATAAGAATTATAAGGAAAACATAAAGAATGAATAGGTTTCTATTGGCTATCCCATTAGCGTTAACTATTACCGGATGTGCAACAGTGCCCCCTGCAACCACTACCCCTGAAGGTGCCGAGGCATTCATGGACATTTGTATGGACACCTTACCCAGTTTCAATACTGCTGTAGACAAAGCTAAATCCATGGGTATCGATAATTATGGTCATGTCGGTGGCGATGAAGATTACCTAGTCGGTATTAATTCAGATGGTTCTGTCGCTATGTATTTAAGGCAATATTCCGCTACATCGGAATGGTGCCGTGTTTCGACGCCACTGGATACTAAGTGGTCATATGGTCCCATCTTCTATAAAACGGTAATGAAAGACTTAGACTTGAAAAACATTGACTATGAGGTTAGCTATCGAGGTAACAACGATAACAAGCGTATCAGTAAACTCACTGCTTACTATGGAGATTATGAGATGTACATTACTCATGTATCTCGTGGCGGTGAGATGTACACGATAGTTCGCAATGACATCTAAACTTTGTAAAAACTGATATCTCCATTAATGGCTAGCATGAACTAGATAAGGAAATGACATCCAACCTCTCCTTAAGCTAGCCACAATCACCACCATGGTCTGTAATAGCACTCGCTTGATTTGGTGTGCCAGTGCTAGCAAGTAGATTTTTTTAGCACATATTCATCTTAAAGGATTGGTAAATGGCTCTAGATAAAATCGCGGACGATGGTTTTACAAAAAGCTCAAAAGGGTTACTTCCTCTTTCTACGATTGGTGTAGTTAAAATCTTTGTCGGTGTTGAGTTCACCACCAATACAATTGCTATTCCATGGCTACCTCAAATCACATTCAACAGTTTAGAGAATATCATCTACGCGTTTTGAGCTTTTTTATTCTATGTGGCTTAGAGAAATGTAACGATGACCATTCGTAACCTTAAAGACAGAAAGGAAAAAAGGTTGGAAGAACCAACCTTAATATATTTAATAACAACAACCTAAATTAATAGGTAATGTTTTAGTGAATTGGCGCATCACTTTTTGCGTAAAATTGACCAAAATGCGCTTCGAGTATTTCTGGCGTTAATTTACCTTCAGCTTCTAGTTTTTTGAGTTCAGCAACCACTGCTTTTTGCTCATCAAGAGTAGGCAGTTTTACCTCTGGTTCATCGGCTGTTTGCTGAGCCATTTGCTCCAATTCTTTTTCAAAATCACTCATAATCTTTACCTACCCAAATATTTCAAATTGAATTCAGAATCTCTGCGTTGAAGTGTACCTATTTCATCTACGTTATTCTAGCCCAACCCTTGTCCCACACTATAACGATTCGAAATTGCCTAATTCCCAACCAAACTATCCACCAATAACCAAAAATGGAATATAGACCCTGTTTTTCGTCTTACAAACGCTTGGAACAAGCGTAAACAACCCCATAATGTAATCATCTGATTGTTAACGACTTCTCATTGGTTAATTTTGCGTCAAACAGCATCCCCAAGAGCGTTGTTAATGGAACTATTTTAAATTTTGGCTCACTAATTGAAAAATTAGGAGAGAACTATCGATGAGCATATTAGCTATACAACAACTCCAAACCTATCTTGAAAGCCAAGTTATTGGTCAATCGAATCTAGTCAAACAGTTGTTAGTCGCTCTTTTAGCGGACGGACACATATTGGTTGAAGGCCCTCCCGGTCTCGCTAAGACGCGTGCCGTAAAATCTTTAGCTGATTGCATTGAAGGTGACTTCCACCGTATCCAATTTACGCCTGATTTATTGCCAGCGGATCTAACAGGCACAGATATCTTCCGCCAAGAGACTGGCGAATTCAGCTTCCAGCCTGGCCCTATTTTCAATTCACTGGTCTTGGCGGATGAAATCAACCGAGCTCCTGCAAAAGTTCAGGCCGCAATGCTTGAAGCGATGGCTGAAAAACAAATAACGGCCGGTAAAAACACTTATAAGCTACCTGAGCTATTTCTTGTGATGGCGACACAAAACCCAATTGAACAGGAAGGTACCTACCCTCTTCCTGAAGCGCAGTTAGACCGATTCCTGCTTCATTTGGACGTTAGTTACCCAGATGCGCAAAGTGAGCTTGAGATATTAAGACTTAACCGAGGCGAAGCAAAAGGTGAACAACCTGTGGCTCCTCAAACTCTGTCTCAACAAGATATTTTCGCAGCGCGTCAGGATGTACTGAATATCCATATGGCCGACAGTATTGAGCAATACATTATTCGTTTAGTGATGGCGACAAGAGAGCCTCAAGCCTACGATCAAACGTTAGCTGAATGGATTGAGATGGGTGTTAGCCCTCGCGCGACAATTGCCCTTGATCGTTGTGCTCGTGCGCACGCTTGGTTATCTGGGCGCGACTTTGTCTCACCTGAAGATGTTCAGGCAATGGCTTTTCCTGTGTTGCGTCATAGATTGTTACTTTCATACCAAGCACAAGCCGAAGGCATTCACCCGAACAAGGTCATTAATCACCTACTGTCTTTAGTGGGCAGTGCTTAAGCGAGCGGTGGCAGTAATAGTATGGCAATAAATAAACAGCCGACATTATCTCCAAAGGCGAATGGTGTCACACTTAGCCTAGATGAACTGCTTTATTACAAACAGCAGAGCATCCATTGGTTGCCACCAGCCAAAAACCTTTGGGCACAAATCGCGGGGCAACATCAAAGCCGTAAGCTAGGTCGTGGGATGGATTTTGCCGAAGTTCGCCAATATCAGGTTGGCGATGACATTCGAAGTATCGATTGGCGTGTCACTGCGCGTACTGGTAAGCCGCACACCAAGTTGTTTACCGAAGAGTGTGAAAAACCAGTCGTGCTTTACATTGATCTTAGCCCTAGCCTTTTTTTCGGTTCAACCTTACAACTAAAATCGGTTCAGGTTGCGCACATGGCAAGCTTATTGAGCTGGCTTTGTATCGCGAACAACGACAGAATTGGGGCCGTGATTGATACAGGCCACACACTCATTGATATTAAGCCAACGGCGCGTGATCGTGGGCCATTAACACTGCTTCAACAAGTTATTAAGATTCACAATGAATACCTTGAGGGTAAACATGCCTCGAGTGCATTAAACACCACCTCTATGTCTGAAGGATTACAAGCGCTTCACCGCCTTTGTCCAAAAGGCAGTGAAATCATTTTGCTGAGTGATTTTGTGAGGCTAAAAGACCCAAGCGACCCACTCATTAAACGGCTTCGCCAACACAACATACTCCGCATGGTGCATTTTTCTGATCCTTTGGAATACGGAAAAACATCATTTAGAGGTGTAGAGAGAGTCGCAAACAACGATAGATCTCAATGGATCGACTTCTCATCCAAAACAAACAGAAGAAACATTGAAAAAGAATACAATCAACACTTTAACGGACTAAAGCAAAGCTGCCAGTCACTTGGAATTTCCTTTACCGCTATTTCTAGTCATCAACCATTATTACAACAACTTTCTGGACAACACTAAATGACGGACTCAACGAACTCAGCTCTTTTGGCTCTTAACGAAATGAAGCTTCCCCCACTGCCTTCCTGGTTTCCTATGGCATGGGGATGGTGGGCAACCGTCTTAGGTGTGCTCTTCGTTATTGTGTTCATCTTGGCTATAGCGAAGTGGAATAAGAAGCGCCTAGCGCCGAAAAAAACAGCGCTAAAACTGTTACAGCCCGGGCTACACAACGAATCGCCGTCGGCTGCTATTGAGATAATGCGACAAGCGGCCTTGAGTTATTTTCCTCGTGAACGTATTGCTCACCTTACTGGCGGGGAGTGGTATGCATTCTTAGACTCACAATTAGACGCGCCGCTTTTCGTTGATAACGCAAGTAAATGGCAACAAGCCCTTTATAAAAAGAACACCGTTGAAGATCCTCAAGTGCTTATCGAACACTGCTACCAATGGGTGAACGAAGCACTACCGCCAAAACGAGGTCGTAAGCTTGGCTAACATCGAATTTGTCTGGTGGTGGACGGTCTTCCTCCTGCCACTTCCATTCATCATTTACCGCTTCGCGCCTCCAGTAAAAGTGGCCGCGCCTATACAGTTGCCCTATTTGCCTAATTCGACCAGCAACATGGCGCCGAAACAAACATTATTGCGAATCTTATCCGCTTTGATATGGATAAGTTTGATTACGGCTCTCTCTCGCCCTGTTTGGTATGGCGAGCCCGTGACATATCAACCAGAACACCGAGACCTCATGCTGGTTGTTGACCTATCAGGCTCAATGTCACAAAAAGACATGAAGCAAGGCCAAGGCGACGACTATGTTGATCGTCTGTCAGCGGTTAAACATGTCCTCTCAGATTTCATTGAAAAACGTCACGGTGACCGTATTGGTTTGGTTGTATACGCTGACCATGCCTATCTTCAAACACCACTGACACTTGACAGACACACGGTGTCAGACCAGCTCAACGAAACCGTTCTTGGGCTCATTGGCTCTCAAACCGCCATTGGTGATGGCATTGCCGTGGCAACAAAAACGTTTGTGGATAGCGATGCCCCGCAAAGGGTGATGATTCTACTCAGTGATGGCGGCAACAATGCAGGCGTACTTGACCCAATGGAAGCCGCCGAAATTGCTAAGAAATTCGATACCACAATCTACACAGTCGGTGTTGGCGCTGGCGAGATGGTGGTCAAAGAGTTTTTCATGACCCGAAAAGTGAATACCGCGCATGACCTAGATGAAGTGACGCTGAAAAATATTGCTGACCTGACAGGTGGGCAGTACTTTAGAGCTCGAGATAGCCAAGATTTGGCGTCGATTTATGACACCATCAACCGACTCGAACCGGTTAGCGAAGCCGTCCAAACGTGGCGCCCGCAAACAGAGTGGTTCACGTATCCTCTAGGGTTATCTCTTATTCTTTCGCTGTTCGTTATCGTTCTAAGGAGAGGGTTTGTCTAGTTTTACCTTTCTATACCCATTTTGGTTATTGGCGCTTGTGCCAACGATAGGCCTAATTGTCTGGTTGAGTAAGAATAACCAACACGCATCACTCGTTGCGCCTCATTTGGCCAAAGCGATAGGGCTTGAAAGCATGCCACGACGTAAAGGATTTATTTACTTCATAGGAGCAAGCCTAATATGCGCTGTTATCGCGCTCTCTGGGCCTAGTTTTTATTCATCTGAGCGCCCTGTTTATGGCAATTCAGGTGGGCGCGTTGTCGTCATGGATATGTCTTTTTCTATGTACGCAACCGACATTAAGCCGAATCGCTTAACGCAGGCGCGATATAAAGTTACCGATCTACTAAAAGCCTGGCAAGAAGGAAACACGGGGCTAATCGCCTACGCGGGTGATGCCTATACCGTTAGCCCAATGACGACAGATAACCAAACACTGTTGAATCTACTCCCTAACCTTTCTCCAGACATTATGCCCTATCCTGGTGCTGACGCGGCTGCCGGCGTTCAGCTTGCTATCGAGATGATGACTAACTCAGGTTTGAATCAAGGTGATGTCATCCTCGTCGCTGATGACATGGATGACTCCGAAAAAAATGCCATTCGTGACCTTTTGGATAACACGCAGTGGCGATTGACCCTATTAGCCATTGCAACCCCATCTGGCGCGCCTATTCGACTATCGGACGGCACACTATTACGTGACAACAACGGCACGACTGTGATCGCTCAATCTAATTTCTCGAACATGAAATCTCTGGCACGTAGCCAAGACGGTTTGTTTACTGCCGTTCAAGCAGACAGCAAAGATGTCGAATTAATCACCGCCTACACCACGCAAATCGTGACTGATGCCGAGTCGATGCAACAGCAAAAACTAGAAGAGCGTGTGAATAGTGGTTTCTGGTTGCTACCTTTCCTTCTCATTCCCGCAGTTATGTTGTTTAGAAGAGGCGTAATATTCAGTGTGGCGACACTGAGTTTTGTATTACTGCAACCTAACTATGTGAATGCGAGTGCAAATGAGAACCAAAATGCGCATACCAGCGTAAACTCAAGCCCATGGCAAACAAGTGATCAGCACGCTAAGGCGCTGTATGACGCTAAAGAATACCAACAAGCGGCGGACGCTTTTATAAATAAAGAATGGCAAGGTGTAGCGCACTATCAGGCGGGGAACTTTCAAGCCGCAATTGAAAGCCTAGAAGGTGTTGAGGGCGAGCGTGCACAATACAATCGAGCCAACGCACAGGCTCAAAATGGAGACTTTGAGCAAGCGATTTCCAACTATACGAAGCTCATCGAGCAAGGCCACTACGTGAAGGAAGCCACTGAAAACCTTGAGATTGTAAAACAAGCCCAACAGCAACAGCAACAGCAACAGCAACAGCAAGACGATGGTGATGATCAGAGCGGAGAAGACAATTCAGAGTCAAAGGAATCGGATTCAGACGACAGCAGTCAATCGAGTGGTACTCAGGATGAAAACAGTGAATCGAACGATTCCGAATCCTCTCAGAATGATAGCGACAATAGCAACAGTAACGACAACGACAACGACAAAAACGAAGCATCATCGAGCCAATCTGGCGAGCAAAACGGAACTGACTCTTCCAAAGAAGATAAGGAGTCAGCAGAGAGCCTTTCTCCAGAGGATCAAGAGAGTGCTTCTGAACAAGACCAAACTTCAAAACACGCACAACAAGAGCAAACTGAACGTGACAACACTGAAGACCATGATGCTGACAGTCAGTCTGACTCAATGGCGACGACTCAAGATAGCCAGAATCAGGTTGACCCAGATATCCGCAAGTTAGAGCAAGTAGAAAATGCGCGCGACCCAAGCCGTTTACTGCAAGCGCAAATGCTCCTGCAAGCCAAACAAAAGCAACCTCCTCAAAACACAGGTAAGAAATGGTGAAGATGCATTCCAATCTAATTCGATACTCATCAGCAATCGTAACCTTGATTCTACTAATGATGAGCCCGTTCAGCTTCGCGGCCAATAATGCGGTGCAAGCCGTTGTGAGCGTAAGCAAAAATCAGGTGGTTAAAAACGAAGTTTTCCAGATGAGAATCGTTGTCGACCATAGAGTCTCTCAAGATGAGATTGATTTCAGTGTGCTAGAGGGCGACTTTTACATGGGGAGGCCCAGCTTTGGTACCTCATTTAACAGTATTAACGGTGTTCGAAACACGCGCAGTGAGTGGAATGTTTCACTCGCCGCACAAAAGCTGGGGACATTAACGATCCCTAGCTTTGAGATAGCGGGTGCAAAAACTCAACCGATTAAAATCACCGTTCGTATGGATGAGAACCAACCAAAGCCATCCGATTTTATTGAGCTTGAGTCCAAATTGTCGACCAACTCACTCTACCCAAAAGAGAGTGCTACGCTCGATTTCAGGTTGATCATTAAAGCGGACCCTCGAAGGCTGCAAAATGCTCAGATAGTCCAGCCAACGATAAAAGGGATGAACATACAGCTAGAGGGTGAACCCTATCAGTATCAGACCATTAAAGATGGCGTAGAGGTAACGATAGTTGACCAAACCTACCGCATAGAAGCCGTTGAAAGTGGCGAATACACCTTGATTGCACCAGCGTTTACGGGCACCGTTATACACGGAAGCAATAGAACAGGCACCACTACGATGATTACGGCGGATACAGCCGCTGAGCAATTCACACTGACCGTGCTCCCAAAACCTGCAAGCTACACCGGTAGCTGGTTACCAAGCAAGAAACTGACCTTAGAGCAGCAGTGGTTAGATCAAGATGGCCAATCTATCAGCAGCTCGTCACCGCATCAGATGCGCGTGGGTGACGCGCTAACGAGAATAGTGACACTGCAAATAGAAGGGCTCAACCCAAACCAATTCCCCGATTTAACAATCGCGAGTCCATCAGAATTTCGAGTCTATGAAGAGAAGCCACAGTTCACTCAAAATGATCGTGGTGACACGGTAATGACGATTAAGCAGGTGCTTATTCCCCAGAAGTCAGGGGAGCAGACACTTTCCGATGTGAATGTGAACTGGTGGAACAGTGCTGAGAAGAAACAGAAAACATCAACGATCAATGGCCTAGTTCTTTCCATTGTAGAAGCGGTTGGAGTGAACAATAGCCAAATCGTTACGCCTAATAAACCTCTCCCTCAATCTGTCAGTGTCGTCCATGACCGAGGAATTTGGCCGTATCTAACTGCCCTATTCGCCGTGCTTTGGTTTGTGTCAGTGTTGTATATCTTGCGCAACCGAAACCAAATGAGTCAGCAGTTCGAAGCTACTATTGAGTACAACGAAAGCTCTTCATTCGAAGCGTTTAAACATGCTATGAATACAAACGATATGATTAAAAGTCAGTTCCACTTATCTAACTGGTTGAAGGAACACTCGTCATTATCAACGCAAGACCAAAATGAAATAGGCCAATTCAAACAGTGGATTGAAACTTCTTGCCGTAATAATGCTTCCGCACCATTGTCGTCTTCCGACAAAAAGGGGCTATTTGCATTGATGAAAAAAGTAGAGAAGCGAAAGCAGTCAGCCCCAGAGACTTTATCTCGCCTCTAGGACTAAGGTTCAAAGAATTCATTAATGGAAATAGATGGATATAGCCCAATAGAATCATTCAATAAAGTTTTCAAGTGATTCTACTGGGCGTATCCACTTTAAGAAGTGAAAGAGAAATGACGTTTGGTCTATCGACTTGGTTTATAAGGTAAGCCCCATCTCCTCCTCTACAAATATTCTTGTTTCCATGAGTTTGAGAACCATGCTAATTTTTGGCCTGAATTGCATCCGTGCTAACACATGTTTTTCTAGGTCAATCCCAGGGGCAATTTCAACAAGTTCGATTGTAGATTCAGTGAGTTTGAAGACTGCCCTTTCCGTTATATACATAACAGGCTTTTGGTTTGACCTTGCAGTGTCAGACGAAAATGTGATTTGTTGCACTTGTTCTATAAATTTGTCGATAGGCCCATCTTCAACGATCGTTAGGGCGCCGTTTTCAGCGTAGATTTCACTGCGTCCAGCGGTGAATGTGCCGCAGAAAAACACTTGTTTCGCGTTTTGGGTTATGTTGATAAATCCACCGCAACCAGCAATTTTAGACCCAAATTTCGATACGTTGATATCTCCCTTAGTATCGGTTTCGGCTAAACCTAAAAATGCCTGATCTAACCCGCCCCCATCATAAAAATCAAACATTTGATCTTGTGTAATAATGGCCTCAGGAAAAGCAGAAGCGCCAAACGATAGTCCTCCTGATGGAGTTCCGCCTATCGCACCCGGCTCTACGGTACTAATGATAGAATCGCTTATACCTTCTTCGTCTGTCACCTCGGCAATGACTTCTGGTGCGCCAATACCATAATTGACAATCGCTCCCTTTTTCAGCTCTATTGCTGCTCTTCGTGCAATGATCTTTTTTGCATCTAATGGTCGTGGAGTCGGGACTTGTCGTTTAAGATCCGACGCCGCTCCTCTCCCGACGTACGCAGGATTCATTGGCTCTTCGAATGTTTGCATGTGCGTCTCTGGTGTCGAGATAACAACCGCATCGACAAAGATTCCCGGAATTCTAACCGTGTGCGGAGTAAGTTCACCTGTAGGCACAATCTTTTTAACTTGAACAATCACCTTTCCACCGCCGTTATGTACAAGTTGAGCAATCGCGAGATTTTCAAGCACCAAACATTCATCTTCCATTGAGATGTTTCCGTTTTCGTCAGCCGTTGTTCCACGTAGCAAGGCTACATCGCCATCTAACCGTGAATAAAAAAGAAATTCTTGCCCTGATACTTCCATTAAACGAACGCGATCCTCTTTTGTCTGCGTGTTGATTTTCCCGCCTTCTATTCTTGGGTCGACGAAAGTACCTAGACCAACATGGCTAATACAACCCGGCTTACCTGCCGCTGAATCTCGAAATAACTGGCAGATAATGCCCTGAGGAAGATTGAAACCGGTGATTTTCCCGTCATTAGCCAGTTTTTGTAATCGAGGTATGAGTCCCCAGTGCCCACCAATGGCATGTTTAACCATGCCTTCATGGGACAAATGATCGACCGCTTTCCCTTTACCATCCCCCTGTCCTGCAGCAAATATAAGATCTAAATTCTTTGGATGGCCAGTCGTCACAAAACGCTCGCCAACGGCTCTTTCAAGTGCCTCGGGTACCACGGCACCGATGAAACCACCCAACACGACTTTATCCCCATCGTTAATGAGTTCTGCGGCTTGTTTGGGCGTAAGTTGTTGAACTTTCGACATGGTTTAACCTTTTGCTATGTTGACTACATAAACACTAAATAAACGAATGCGGGATCCACTAATTGCTCACAGCGATATAACGTTGAGCAGAAAGAGTTAGGGGCGTTTTAAGATGACAGCCGTCCCCATACCTCCGCCGATGCACAGTGACGCCAACCCCAGTTTCTTATCCTGTCTAATCATCTCATAGAGAAGCGTTACTAATATTCGGCCACCAGACGCTCCGAGTGGGTGACCTAGCGCAATAGCGCCCCCGTTTAGGTTGGTCTTGTCATCAAACCAGTCCATGGTTACATCATGTTCTTCGGCCAAGGCTTTCATCACTCCTAATGCTTGAGCACTGAATGCCTCATTGAGTTCTAGTAAGTCCATATCAGTGAGTTGAAGGCTTGCCCGTTTGAGCGCCTGTCTGATCGCGGGTACAGGTCCTAATCCCATTACCGATGGGTCAACGCCACCCTGTCCATAAGAAATAACCTCGGCGATAGGCTCCAACGACAGTTCATCGATGACATGTTCAGACGCGAGAACAAAGGCAGCGCTGCCATCATTAATGCCAGACGCATTCCCCGCAGTGACCGTACCTGCTTTATCGAATGCAGGCTTCAGCTTGGACAGTGTTGCAAAAGTCGTCGTCTCTCGAGGGTATTCATCGTGTGAAAATAACACCGTCGAACCACGATTTTCTATTTCCACCGCGACAATCTCATTTTCAAATCGTTGTGATTCTATTGCGTCTAATGCGCGGTGTTGGCTACGGAGAGCAAATCTATCTTGCTCTTCTCGAGTGATCTTATGATACGACGCGACATTTTCGGCGGTAACGCCCATGTGATAACCATGAAATGCATCGGTTAACCCATCTTTGATAAGGCTATCTTTCACCTCTTGATGGCCCATTTTCGAACCAAAGCGATTCTTAGCGTCCAGTATGTAAGGCGCTTGAGACATATTTTCCATACCCGCCGCTACAACAATATTCGCATCACCACATTTTATTTTGCTAGACGCATCCACGATTGTCTTCATACCCGATCCGCAGATCATGTTTAAAGTAAACGCTGGCACCTCATGGGGAATATTGGCGTGTACTGAAGCCTGCCGAGCTGGACCCATACCTTGTCCAGCTGAAAGGACATTTCCTACGATAACTTCGTCAATTTGGTTTGCTGGTACGTTACTTTGCAAAAGCGCGGCGGATATTGAAATGCCACCAAGCTTTGCAGCAGAGACATCTGAAAGGCTGCCACCGAAACGACCAATAGGCGTACGTTTTGCCCCAACTATGAAAACTCGAGTCATTATAAATCCCTATATAAACCAAACACGGCTATTAAATAACCAAGCCGCCATCAATCTTTAATGTTTGTCCGGTGATAAAACTTGACTGTTCACTCGCAAGAAATGTCACCCCGTTTGCGATGTCAGTACTCGTTCCCATGCGTGCTAGCGGCGTTTTGTTCTTCATATGTTCCAGCACTTTTTCCGGGAGATCTTTCGTCATCGGTGTTTCAATAAAACCAGGGGCCACACAATTGGCTCTCACCTGCGCGCCTTTACGTGCAAACTCCTTCGCCCAGCCTTTTGTCATTGCAATCACTCCGCCCTTCGTCGCCGCGTAATTGCTTTGGCCTATGTTGCCATCTGTTCCAACGACGGAAGACATTGTAATCACTGAACCAGAATTGTTCTCTATCATGAGAGGCGCTATCGCTTGGGTCATGTTAAAAACCCCTTTTAGATTTACATCTAAGACGATATCCCAATCTTCTTCTGTCATGCGGTCAATTAGGTTGTCTCGTGTTACGCCAGCATTGTTAACCAAAACATCAACGCGTCCGTGTTCTTGCGTGATTGTCTCAATCAATGTTTGTATTGCTTGCCTGTCACAGACATTAAGTTGTCTGACGGCTATGTTTTTATCTTTCGAGTATGACTCTTCCATGTTGCCAACATTCACATCGCAAGCGTAAACACAAGCGGCCCCTTCTTTTGCAAAACGCTCGACGATGGTTTTCCCAATCCCTTGCGCCGCGCCCGTCACTATACAAATCTTGTTGGATAACATAGTTATTGCCTCTTCCTTAAGGTTTACGTGTTTTAGATACGAATGATATGAGATAGGTATAGCAATTCATTCGAATCTGCTCAAACACTGAAATGCTAAAGATGCCAATCACGAACGGATGATTTAATTCGTCTTATTGACTTGAATTAATGATTAAATATCAGATAGATACGTTGTTTCATCATTATTCTTTTAGGGCTTTACGCGTTACTCAGCTCAAACATTTAGCCCATTATCAGGTTTTTAATTCCTGTATATGGGATTATGAAATTCAATATTGAGATATCGGATTGCAAAGGCCTATCATGCTGTTGGATAAAACTGCTTTTTTTGTCGAGGTTGTTAAGACTCAATCGATAACGGACGGTGCTAAGAATTTTGGCATTTCGAGCTCTGCTGGTAGTCGCTGGATTAAAGAACTAGAAGACGAGCTTGGAGTAAGTTTGTTACTGCGCTCAACCAGAGCGATAAAAACGACGGATTCAGGGCAAAAGCTATTCGAACGCTTTAGTCAGCTAAGTGCTGAGGCGACTGATATTTATACCGAGATACAAAACCACGAGAAGAGCATGGGTGGTGTCATTAGAATTGCGGCGACTCCTCTATTTTCACAACGATTCTTAAGTAAGATTGTTGGGGAGTATCTTGTTTTGAATCCGAAAGCCACCTTTAAAATCATGGAAACGGCCTTAGAAGTTGACCACGTCAAAGACGTCGATTTTTCAATAAAAGCACACGCGACCTATCAAGGTCATAGAGAGAAAGACAGCTTACTCAGTAAACGAGTATTACTGAAATATCCGTTAGTGGCCTGCTGCTCTCCAGACTATATCGCTCAATATAACGAGCCTGAAACCCCCGATGACTTGCAACATCACAACTGTCTCTACACGTCGACTCTTGTTGGGGGAAACCGATGGCAGTTCGAAAAGGATGGCGAGATAACAACGGTAGAAATTGCCCAAACCGTTGAAATAGAAAACAGCGAATTTGTTAAAACCGTTGCTATGCAGGGGTGTGGAGTCGCGTACCTTCCAAAGAAGCTGGTAAGTCATGAGCTTAAGAATGGCACGCTTGTTTCGATTCTAAACGAATACGTCAAAAGCGAATTCGAACTGAGTCTTTATTACAAACGTCGAAATCAAATGCCTGAGCGATGCCTAGACTTCAAAGATTTTCTAATAAAGAGGACAAAGGAACTGCGCAGCTCAATTTAAGAAATTCCATTCTTAATTTATAATCAGCTACTTAGGCTTAGTTTCTGTCTTAAGTTTTTGATCTCAGGAAAAGTGACAGTATCACCTTCAGCAAGTAAAATTTGGATAGTAGAGGGCCTACCGCTTTCATCTAAGTAGAGTTCGCCTATCGAGCTCTTGTTGACCAGTCTTCGTTCTCCACAATAGTTAGGGTCACGCTTGTACACCTTTAAGTTCTTTCGCTTTGTAAACCAGTTAAGTGGCGATCTTGGGCTATATAATGCTCGGTCTAACACATCGCATATCTTCAAAAGTGGATCAGGGAATTCGTTCTTTATTCCACTCGCCGTTATCTGATAAATACTTGGGCTGCTTTTGCTAAAACGAAGGCGAATGTCATACGCAAACGAATAGTGAACATCACCAGACAAAATAACGAAATTCGATGGCGTTTTAGAGTGAGTAAATATACTGAGCAGTGTATTGGCAGACCCAGGATGCGCCATCCAGTTTTCAGCATCAATCAATAACGGCTGGCCAATGGTCGTCATTCCCTTTTGTAGAGCTTCAATAAACTTAACGCCAAAAATGGGGGCTGGTGAAACGATAACAACAGCGGGTTCATTTAGGAGTGACTGTTGTAATTCAGTCAGTGCTTCCCAGTCCATAAGCCCTGACGGCTTGTTCATTTTAGATTCCGATCGCCAGCGACGGGTTCTTGTGTCGAGCACCAACATTTTGGGTGTCGTTTCTATGGTGTAATGCCACTGCTCGAATTTGTATAGCTTAGCTATTAAAGTCTTGTGTTGTTCGAGACTTCTCTCGTCGAATACCCCTTTAACATCGCCTATGAATTCCTCACTGAAGCGCTGTGGCTCGTTTCCCCACCCTTGGAATAACCAATACCCGATTAACGCGTTTCCAATGATACGGTTCGAGAACGCGTGCTGATACGCCGCTTGCTCCCATCCGCGAGTTAAGTTCCAATCATCGGTCACGTCGTGATCGTCGAAGATCATATAAGTGGGTATATGCGCTAGTAAGCGACGAACGTTAGGTAACCCCTCAACAAAACCCTCTATTGGTGACAGCTCTTCGTGCCATAGCTTTTGCCATTTAGGGGCAAGCTCTTTTCCACCATGTTTAAATTGGTTCTTCTGCAGCGCTTTATGATCGACGAAACGCCATAAGGTGGGTGACCAAACAAGCAGATACATTGAAACAAATTCAGCAAGTGAAATTAGATGGTTGCCAGATTCTCTCGAACTGAATACCGGCACTTTACGAGTCAACCAGTTTTTGAACCCTGCATGGCGGCTTAATACCCCTTCTCCACCGTCAAGGTACTGAGGCAAGATCTTGTCTCGAGTATAAAAATTGCTCTCGTTACTATAGAGCTCGATAGCACTTTTTACCGGCGCATCTTCGAACTCTTCGTCATACAAACCAAGTAGTTGAATGACCTGCTGTATGGCATCTAAGGTTGGCCCAGCAACATGGTCAGCGTAGATTTGGTCTCCGCTCATCATTAGTAGCGATGGCCTCTTTTCAATCGGTAGATCCGCTATTTTTCTATCGGCGGTCACTAACGCATCTTGGCTAGGATAATGAGGGTTTCTGCATGAACCATGCAGAACATAGTCGGCTTTACTTTTGATTTCGAATTGCGGCCTCGTTTCGGACTCGTACATGAGATCAGAGACAAGTTCATTCAGCTTTCCGTCAGCGGTAGAAATTTCATATTCTAGTGGCGTATCGGTAGGAAAATCGCCTTGCACATTGAGTTGATAAACCCAGGCCCTTTCCCCAACTTGAATGTGCTTACCGAGTTCGAGATCGTGCGTAAAGAATGGCGTTGTTTCATTTCGTTTGAATAACTCAAATTGCCCCGAGAGCTTGGACGATACTGACAGCCAAAGCGTAATTTCATTTTTTGTGCATTTTCGGAGGATAGGGCCAGCTAGGATCAGTGGAAGAGACACGCTGGACATCGACTGGGAATGGTGTTGACCCAAAGAATTGTTAACTGAAGAAGACTCCGAATGCATTATTTAACTAACCTTACTGCGTATAATTCACTGACAATATTATAGATTTCA
Source organism: Vibrio sp. 10N.261.55.A7 (assembly GCF_002877365.1). Lineage (GTDB taxonomy): Bacteria > Pseudomonadota > Gammaproteobacteria > Enterobacterales > Vibrionaceae > Vibrio. The sequence continues at coordinate 35,107 of NZ_MCWZ01000026.1, read as the reverse complement.
ATTGTCTACCAGCCAGCAATAAAACTATTTTTTAATTGCTGAACCTCAAACCCAAAATTCGTTATTATTCTCGTTCTACTTGTTACCCAAAGATAATTTTGCCCGTTTGTATAACTCAACGACTTGATTCGCTTCGCTTAAATCACATGTCAGCCGGTTTCAGCTCTCAAGGCGTCAATGTGTTTTTAGTCGCACACTATAAGTGACTATAGTTATATCAGCTCAGTATATAACTGAACATGAACAGAAATCACCGATAGGTAAACACAATTTTGTAACAAGATTGACGGTGCTTTAAAACACCTGTTAACTGCTCATTGTAAGAGCGAGGTTCCACTAAAGATCGGGTTATAAAAGAATAGTATTAAATTCTAAGCTCTTGATTCATTGCAATCCACTTACGCGAATTGACATCGATCTACTTATCGAATGTGTACCCTTTGAACCAGGCAACGTTGTTTTTTCTTGTTGCTATTGCTTTCAATTAAGAGAATCACAAACTTAGTCATGGAACACCACTTTGAAATGCTCTAGGACGAGTAACATGTCTTCTTTCGGTTGAATATTTAACTCACTGCACTCTTTTGAAAAGAAATCCCAGTGTGCTTTTCGCCACCAATCCAGTGTTTTGTCACCCTCGCCCTCTGCGGACGCAAAATCAGCCGTTACTTCGTTATATTTGCACAAAGAAACCTCCGTAATTTCGATGATACAGATCGGGTTACCATTCCAATCTGTTACTACCTGCAAGTGGCCTACTTCGGGCATTGCTTCACCTTCATTGCTGTACCAGTACTCCATGCTACAAGAGGCGCGTTTTTCACCTCGTAGAATGAGATCAGCACAGACGTTGGCATTGTACTCGTCTGCGCAGAAGTAGTCTGAACTGAAAGAGTGATAGCGCTTTGCCACGTTGTCAGGGAGGGATGATAGGTAGCTTTCTAAGTATTGTTGGCTCTTTTTATCCATGTTTGAATCTAGCATTATCTTGTCCGTAGATTTAGTCTCTGTCTTTATGTTTCGTATACTAGGGTAATGCCAATCATTTGGCAAAATACTGTAGAAAGATGCATTTAAGGGCTCAGTCGTAATTTAAAGTATTAAAAAGGCGACCATGAATTATGGTCGCCTTAAGGTTTATACTGAGCTGCGAGCTATATAAGCATTAAGCCATTCTTTGACTCGGAGTCCAACGCGCTAACTCAGGGTCTAGTTTAATGCCTTGAGCAGTCAACAGGTTCACACGAGCAAGATAAGCAGCGCCGTGCATCAAGTGTTTCGCTAGATCAACTGCATTACGTTGTGTGTAGTCATCTAAGTAGCTGTCTTTCGCCCATTCATTGAACGCCCCAAGCGCAGGGCCAGCCCAAACTTGGTAATCCATCTCACGCCCCTGTTCACCCGTATTTGACCAACGGCTAGATAAACCTAAGTACCAACGGAAGATCAGTGCCATTTTACGCTTAGGATTACCCTCAGCACGCTCGATCTGTTTAGGGTCACGTTCATTGAAGTGGGCAACCGTACCGGCCCAGATATCATCTAACGTAGAGCGGAAGACTTGTTTCTCAAGCTTCTCGCGTTCTGCGACAGGGATAGCTTCGATTGAGTCGTAACGTGTGTAAATCTCATACAGCTTGTTCGCGCGCATTGGGAACAAGGTTCCACGTTTAACGACTTGAAGCTTAACACCCATTTCAAACATGTCCGCCGCTGGTGCCATGGTGACGTCCGCCATCTCGGTTGTTGCAAGTAGCTTGCGAGTATGCTCACTTGCCCCTGCTTCTACACACGCTTGGTTGATTGAACCCGTTACAATGTATGCTGCGCCCATGTTGAACGTAGCAAGTGCAGCGTCCGGCGTACCAATACCACCACCACAACCTACTCGAAGTGGTGTCTTAAAGTTGTATTCAGCTTGGATCTTGTCTTTAAGCGCTAGAATTGTCGGTAGAAGCGTAACCAGTGGACGGTTATCCGTGTGACCACCAGAATCCGCTTCTGCTGTAATGTCGTCCGCCATAGGAACAAGCTGTGCTAGCTCCATTTGCTCTGCGGTAATGCGACCTTCATCAACCAAACCTTGTAGCATTTTAACTGGCGCAGGTTGCATAAACTTACTGGCTACTTCGGTACGGCTGACTTTCGCGATCACTTTGTTAGCGATTTCGATCTCGCCTTTTGCATCACGGCTCAAACCCGCAGCACGATATTGAACGATTTGAGGTGTTAAACCCAAGAAAGCTGACGCTTCAACGGTGTGGACGCCATGCTTCAAAAACAGCTCTACGCTACCACGCTCTAGAGCTGGTTCGCTCGGACTGTGGATCAAGTTAAACATGTAAGGGCCGTTTGGCAGTGCCGCTTGAATACGGTTAATCGCCTGCTCTACACGCGAAGGAATAAGCCCTGCTGCGCCAAACGAACATAGAATACCCGCTTTACCAAGAGCAATAACCAACTCTTCAGAAGAGATGCCGTTTGCCATTGCACCTGCGTAATACGCATACTTAACACCGTGACAGCGACGGAAATCTTCATCGCCTAAACTTTGCGTACCCAGCGCTGGAGCAAATGCACTTACTGGGTGACTGTTTGCTGCACTTGCCTTATCACCAGATGTAATTTCAGCTTTCTGGCTAACGCCTAAGCCTTTTTCCGGGTGATTAATAACGTAGCAACCAAGACTCATGTCTTTAAGTGCTGTCGCCATTGCTGCTGTATCGAAATGCGTTGTGCGCTCTTCAATCTGCCAAGGCCACGGAGAAAGCTTTTCGTTGTTCATTGTTATTTGTGTCGTCATTTTAGTTTTTCTTCCTAATTCTTTTTCTTATCAACATGAGCTTGGCTTACGCTTCTTCGATACTGTCGGCTTCTTGAAGACAGATCGCGATGTCTTTTAGTTCGTAGATACGAAGACCGTCTTTACTTAGGTTCGCGTCACCAACAATGATCTTCTTGCCGTCTTCATCTTTGATTGCAGTGATGTGTACATCAAGAGACATCTGTTTGTTCAACGGGTTAATCTGACCACGATACTTCCATTTCACTTCAGATTGGATTTGACCAAACTTAGGATTACGGAAGCCAGCACCTAGATCTTTATTAAGCGCGTAGGTCTGCATTAGTTCAATAATCGCTTCAACACCTAGAGAACCTGGCATTACTGGATCTTGATGGAAGTGGAACTGGAAGAACCAATCACTTGGATCGATAGTTCGCTCAGCGTATAGGTAACCAAGACCAGACTTACCACCATCGCTCGTAATTTGAACGTTATCAATGAAGTTCAAACGACCGCCTGCTAGTTGGTAATGTGGCTGTTTTTCACCTGTTGCTGATACTGGTGCATTGAAATAGCGGCTAGTTTTATCGAGAAGATCGATAGTAACATCCGGCGTGCGATTATTATCTGCATGCCAAGGCTTAGTCACTTTACCGTTATCAAGACCAAGTTGATCTTTTAACGCCGCGCCTTTGAAGTAACCAAATACAGCTGTACCTTCGTAGAAAGGAACGCCATCAGTACTTAGCTCGAAGCTAAAGCTCTGAACAATGTTTGTACCCATCATGACTGTAGAAAGTAGACGAGAATCGTTGGTGATTGTTTTACCGCGTAAATCGACATTACGCAGCATCTTGCCGCTACCATCGAGGTTACGGAAGAACAGCTCTTCACCTGGGAAACCAAGGGTTGTACCCATGTAGCCTGAAATGAAACCGTTTGGCTGAAGAGAAATCTCCATTAATACCGAGTACGGCATCAATGACTCATGGCTGTTTTCGTCAAAATACCAAGCATTCGCAGGTACTTCATATTCCGCAATACACGAAGATGGCTTTTTGAAGTCGCCACGCTTACCTTTGATATCAACAACACGAGTTGTTAGTTGCAGATCGCCACACGGAGTACGCGGCGGGATCATACCTCGGTAGATTGAGAAGTCAGGGCCGAAACATTTTTCAATATCGCCCGTTGCGAATTCAAACATATGATAAGGCGTGAACGGTACAGTATCAGCAGTGCGGTTCGGGTAATCAGGCGTTTCTGGCGCTTCAACGTGCTGTAGTGGAATCACACCTTTATTTGGAGCAGTGTCTAGATCTGGGATCTGCGCCATTAGCGGTGCATTTACTGACGCTTGTTGGCTTATCGATTTATCTGCAACAACCGCTTTTACTGAGCTAGAAACCGTTGAAGTGTTTTTTGCGTAAGGAATCGTAGTCTCATCCGTGACTACGTAATCACTAGAACCAATGTAACGAGTACACTCTTCGTCTTCACGAATCATCACACCCAAGTTTTGGAAATCAACAATGACTTTCCCGTTAAGCAGGATATCTATGTTTGCTTTCGCGTATGGACGTGGGCTTAAGCCAATTTCTGTGACTTCCATACGGTACGTTAGTTCAGCAGATTGAGGGAGAACTTGACCACGACAGCGCACTTGCTGTGGTGCATTTTCTAACGGTTGGAAACGACCGTTCTGCACTAACGTGTGCATACCTAAATGCATCATGTAGAACTGGAGCAACTGGCCACAGCCTTCTGCCATTAATGAGCCAGCCATTACTGAGTCATCTTTAAAGTGGCATGGGAAGTACCAATGCTCAGGCTCTAGTTGCTTGTGACCTTCAATTAGACCAAGTCCCCATGTACCTCCTTGTGGTTCAACGCGGCTAACCTTTTCAATCATCATAAACTTCTCAGAGCTAAAGCACAGTGAAGGTTGATGACGATCGGATTGGTGGGTCGGGCCAAAACATTCCGCAATGTTTGCAGTAAGAAGATGACGCAGTGATTGGTTATCAAACTGAGTTTTAGGGCAGTGTAAGATTGGATCAAAATGCTGTTTAGTCGCCAATTTACGTGCCTTGATTTCGTCTTCAGTGTGAATCACGCCTTTGCCGTCAGCTAGCTCTTCATCAGTGAAGAAGCCTGCACAGCCGTTATCCATTTTCAGGATCATCTTATCGCCAACGAAACATTCGTAAGAGAAGAAGAACAGCAGTGTGTCGCCATTACGAGCAAAGCTATTGATTGAAATATCGTAACGTAGCGTATCGCCACCACGAGGTAAGTCACCCAAGAAGGTTAACGTACAATCAAGTAGACGATATACGCGCTCGCCTTTGTTTTCAAAATCAATACCTAAGTAGCTGATAAGCATTAAGTCACATTGACCTGACTCTACGGCCACTGCCCAAGGGATTTGACCATCAACAAGGTAAGGCGCATCAACAGGAATATCGTATTCCGTTGTCATTGTACTCGGCTTGTATTCGTTTACTGTCGCATTCAGTTTGGTTACACGAGATACCAAAAGGTAGTCGGTTGTTGGCAGTCTTACACGGCGAGAGTAGTTATCAATAATTGCATAATCAGGGCCGAATACATTCGCAATGTCACCTTCAGCGTATTCAACTAAGTCATCGTAATTCCAAATACATGGTTTAAGAGCTGGCTTAACAGACGCTGCTTGTTCTGGTGCGGTTTCTTCAGGAGTAGAAAGTACATTCACGGGTTGTGTTACAGGAGCGCTAGCCACGCCGTTTTGAATTTCCAATGTTTGAACACTGCTGCTTAACTGAGCATTATCAATACCCGTTGTAACGGCATTTAATTGCGCCTTTAGTAGTGCATCAGCTATTTGAAGACCTTGAGCTCGAGTCTGTAGAAACGCTTTGTGCACTTCTTGAGTCAATTGTTGATTTTGATTGAACGCTGAAACCTGTGGTGCGTTCTCTTTAGCGGATAGGACTGTAGTCATATTGCTGTGATTACCTGTAATCGAATTCGGCGAAGTCGTCGCCAAAGTTGCAGAAGAATGTAAAGGCTGTGCCGTTGCAGCTTGTGGCGTATTAATCTGTGCCGTCTCTAGCAGTGGAACTTCAGCGTGTTGTAGCGTCACAATATTCGATTGCGCTAATGTCGCGACCGTTGCTTGTCTCTTCGCAGATTTACCCGCTGACTTTTGCTGGATCTGATTCAAACCAGCTAACGGTGTTTCCGTGATGTGTTGATAAATATCGCGTCCACCCAGCGCTACTGACTTAACTAATTGACGCTTACTGTCACTTGGCAATTCATTACTTAAACGTCCATTCAAAGATTGAGATTCAGCGTTTGATTGGGTTAACAGTAATTGAGAACACTGCCCTTCACTGATGTTCGCCACAACCGCTCTTTTCGGTGCGCTTACATTCACAGGCGATTGAACATTTAGGCTCAATAAACCATGAATAAGGCTCGCCATACCAGATGCAGATGAACAATGTCCAACACGCTCACTCGCATGAATTGGTGTTGCAGTAGTTAACGTATTCGTTAGTTGGCTAGCCGTTTTATTTTCCGCGGCTTCGTTTAGCTCAAGCAGTGAAACCTCATTAGAACTCACTCCTACGCGTGTCAGTAGCTCGTCAGTCACCACGTGTTCACGTTGACTAGAACCAAAGGCTAACGCACTGATCTCGCCGTAGGCTTCGCATTGGGTTGATTCCGCGTGAGCTTGGTCGACCAGAACGAGCGCACCAGCGCCCTCACCGACTTTCCAACCCGAATTCTTTGAACTAGGGACGTTGGCGGTTAAAGCGACTGGCGTAATGCTGTTTCGTAGTAATACATGTTCAGCACTACCACTTAGATCAACAGCGGCAATAACAACGGCGTCGATTGATTCTTGTGACATTAGGTTTTCAGCAACATCGACACAACGGGCAACAGATTGCTCCGCAGCGGAAATAGTGAAGGCTGGTCCATTGAAATCCCACAATGATGAAATTCGAGACGCCATGATATTGCCAATGAAACTGGTGTACTGATTCAGCTTCGCCGCATCCATCACACTGTCCATCGCAATGGTTTCTAGCGATTTGTATTCCGCTTCCGTTAAATCAATGCCCATGTTTTCAAGGCTATCAGCTAGCTGACTGTGCAAGTTTACACGTCCACGGAACTGATGCATTTCCAGTTCAGTTTCCATCGCCACTAATACAGCGACTTTCTGTCCAGCTTCTAACTTGGCGTCACGAATCGCTTCATCGGCAACTTTCATCAACAAAAGCTGCTGAGAGATCAAACGATCATCTTCATTTGGCGGTACTTTAAAGCGTAAGAAATCAAGGTCGAACTGATCAATGTACGCGCCGCTTGGGACGCCATCTAAACCAAGCTTACTTAACAACTCTTTGTGTTGATCTAAACCTTTCCAACGTTTCTTCGGCAGTTCAATGAAGGCATTTGAGTTTGATTTGATTGCACTATCAAACTCGCACACACTCTTTAGGGAGCCAAAATGAGAAGCAAGCCCAGTGATCTTCAATGCGGATGTTTCTGATTGTGCCTTTGATACTACTGGAGCCTGAGCAGCGCCAGTTTCTGAATAAGCTTCAAGTAATAAGTGAGCGTTACAACCACCAAAACCAAAGACGGACACCCCTGCACAACGCTCTGAGTTGCCTGCCTTATCTGGCCAAGACTGAACTTGTTTCGGTAAAGTTTGTGTGCCAAATAATCCATTCGGAGAAGATAAAGGCGTTTCAAGATTAATACTTGGCGGTAAAACACCCTCTTTCATTGCAAAGATCATTTTCATGATCCCCGGCATACCCGCCGCTGTAAGCAAATGCCCAAGGTTTGATTTAGCAGAACCAATCAACGGTACGTTTGAACCTTGCAACTTATCCGTAAAGAAGCGCTCCATAGAGGTCAGTTCTACTTTGTCACCCAGTGGCGTACCCGTAGCATGACACTCAATCACTTCAATGCTTTCTGGCGTTAGATTTGACGTTTCGTAAGCACGTTCAAATGCTTGAACTTGTCCTTTGCTGTTTGGGCTCAATACAAACTGGCCACGACCGTCGTTTGATAAGCCGATACCACTAACGACAGCATAAATATTGTCGCCATCACGCTCAGCATCAGCAAGACGTTTTAGCACTAACACGCCCGCGCCTTCACCAGCGAATAGACCTTTGCTGTTGCTATCAAATGGCACTGATACGCCATGATCTGGATAAGCGTGGAATATTGAAAAGCCCATGTTGATGAAGAATGGATCGGCGCCAGACACGGCACCCGCTAACATCATGTCAGCTTTACCAGTGTTGAGGTAATCACACGCAAGCTTCAGTGAATAAACCGAACTTGCACAGGCTGCGTCTAGGCTTAACTGAACATTACCAAGACCCAATGCATCAGCAACCAGCTTTGACGCGTTATGGGCGGCGGCCCCGTTGATTGCATTAAGAGGTTGAGGCTGTTCATTGGTAGGCAATAACTGGAAGTTCTCGTTGGATAACTTCGTTTTCAGCGCCTTCTCTACCACTGAGTGGTACATAGGTAAAAACAGATCGTTTGAACGAGTTGTTGGGAACGAAAGCGCCCCCATAATAACCCCGGTGCGTTCTAACACATCCGAACTTAGATTGACGCCAGCATCGACTAGCGCTTTTCGGCTCGTATCTAAAGCCCATAAAAAGCTTTGATCGACGCCTTGGAACGACTCTTCCGTTACGCGGTAACCTGAACTATCGAAGTTAAAGTTTTCAATGTAACCGCCCTTATCGCAGTAGAAACGGTCAGACTCACCTTGAACACCTTGATAGTCTTGCGGCGTCGCGCCAAGCTTTTCTGCGCTTAACGTAGTCCGAGAATCTTTTTTATCGAGTAAATTTTGCCAAAAGTCGTTTGGCGTATCTGATTGTGGGTACTGATTAGCAATACCGACAATCGCAATTTTATTGCATTTTAAAGCGTTTGATTGAGAACTCATACTGGCTCCCCTTGATGGTTATTCGCTTCACTACCTGTTACCGACAATCCTTGTGTCGTTGATAAATGGCATTGGTATTTCGCGTCATTTATCTGCTGTTCCAGCCCTTCAATAAGTGGCGTAACAGAGAGAGGAATTTGATGAGTGATTAGCTGACCGATACACTTGATCAGTGTCGTAATGTCTTCGCCACCTTTCGCATTACTGGCAACTGTGCAGTACCCGTGAGAAACTTCGTCGGTGCGATTGATCTTATCGATTAAGGTACTGGTTTGACGATCGGCTCCTACTTCTACAAATAGTCGAGCACCCTGTGTACGGGCGCTACGAATCAATGAAGTAAAATCTAATGTCGAGCAAAACGTATCAGCAATAGAAAGTGCGATACTTTCACTGTCTATATCCACCGGACGATTTTCCGCGGCACTGATAAAGCGAATATGCTCTGGCAGTTCATCAAATACGGGCTGAGTGTAGAAGTCACGTATCTGCTCATGCTGGCTCCAGGCTGGAGTCGTATGCATCGCAGTGACTCGATTAGCCGCAATTCCACGCTTGCCTAGCTTTTTAAGTAATGCACGGCATGTCTCTTCACAGCCTGCTAGTACACAAGTATCACCTTGAATAATGGCTAGATAAGCACGTGGAAATTCAGGTAAAAGCGCTTCAATAGAAGCGGAGTCGCTACGAACGACAAAGCTATTCCACTTGATATCTTCACTATCACCGAGTTTCCAATCTTGACGCACAGCCGTTAACTCACCTGAAATCGCGGTGGTAAAGATAGGGCTGGTTTGCGTCATTTCTATCAGCGCATGCGGGTTTTTCCACACTGCCAAACTAGCCCACATTGATGCTTCACCTTTGGAGTAACCTAACGCAAAGTCCGGTTTCACGCCAAAGTCCTGGCACAACAATTGAGTTAGAATATAGCTACTGCCGACACCCGCTATAGCAAGTTCACTCAATGACAGCTCTTGCGGCTCATCAGCGTAAGTTTTACTCGCTTGCAGCATTTCCTCTAAATCGCCTTCACGCTCTAAACGCGCAAAAAGCTGTGGGAAATAGTGATGAAATTCTTGAAGCAGGCCCGGATAGACAGTACCAACACCCGGGTAAACAAACGTGACACCACCTTTGCTGTTTGGTGTTGGTGAAAAGCAGCTTCCCGCAGGCGTTTTATAGTGCAATTTTTCTGCGATAACTTTAGAAAGTGTCCCTTCTATTGCAGTTATCTCTTTTATAGCACTCTCAACAGAAACGGCTTGAATAACGATATTGCCAAGTGCATTGGCGTCATAGTCATTAAGCTCAAACCGTTTAAGGTTCGAATGCATCAGATCAATCAATGCTTGGGGTTGCGCTTCAAGATTCAAAGCTGATATTTCGTTAGCTAGCTTCGTTTTTAACTGAGCCAATGCTGACGTAAGTTCAATTTCAGTTGACCCACTGATCACAAACATCACTCTCTCTTCAGAAAGTAATGGTTTGGCGGGCTTCAGCCCCGTCGCTTGAGTCAAAATTAGGCTTGTTGAGCCCAGACTCCCACTGTTAAACGTTAGCGAAGCTACGCGAGCTTTATTCTGCTCAGTGAACCAATAACGATTTTTCAGTGTACGACCTGAAATGGCGGTAACGACTGCAAACAATTCGGCGAACTGCTGTGTAGAAGAAGTTGTATCGAAATCTTGATCGTAGCTGAGGTCTTCAGATAGGCGTCGAGCATGCGAGAGTGCGTTTTTGACACTCTCGATTTTCGTGTCGCTGTTTTCACTGAAACCAGAAAAATACGCATGCGGGTGAATCTTGCTTTTCGCTGCACTCAATGCACTTAGCATGAAGATGCTATTGGCGGGCATGCCATGAATATCTGCTGTCGTTAACTCAATGACATGACCTTGAGTCACCGCGTCAATAGCGCTATTAATCGATAGATTGAAATCATCACCGACCACTATTTTTTTAACAGTAGGCAGTGAGGATAATAATTCGGCAGAAAGCCCAGCGGCATTTGCAGGCTGAGCTAAAAGAGCGATGCGCAAAGGCATCGCTTTATTAGAAGGAACAGTCACTATGAGGAGAGCTCCTGTGTTTTCTTGGACTCAGCTGTCTTAGACTTTTTTGTCTTTTTCGATACCGATTTAGTTTCAGGCTGATTCGCTAAGAAGGCATCATTAAGCGTTTTACTGATGGTCACTTTTGCCCCATTCATAACCGCACTTAATCGACCATCTTGGTGGTAAAGAGCAATATTCGCTTGCAATGAACGAGCGGTACTCTTAATCACTTCAAGTTCTAAATAGCCTTTATCACCTGATTGCATTGGTGAGTAACAGATCATCTCGCCAATTGCAGAAGGAAGACTTGCTGAACCGTACTTTAGACGAGCCCAAACTAGCATTGCTTGCAGCAGATAGTCTTCTGTAAATGGTTGGCTATCACCAAACCCATTTTTTGCTATGAAAGAGCCACAGTCACTATCAACAATTGTCGGCATTTCACATTGAGCTAATAAGCCTTCGTCATCAAAACGTTCGACAGTCTTAATACCTTGCAGTGTTGGTCCGTGAAATAACGTTCCATCACTGTACAACGTTTCTGCAGTCGCGACTGTTGAGGCTGAACTAACATTAAAATGCTTAACTAATGAAGCAGGTACATCGCTCTCTATCTGAGCATCAGCAACCAACAATTCAGTTTGGTATTGCGGACGACCTTGGCAACTGATCAACGCTTTTATCACGCCGTCTTCCAAATCCGTTTTAGATACCACAGGTGACAGCGTCACCGTTAATTCTTGTGCTTCATCAGTGTCAAAGATTACGCCTTTGAGCAATTTGTAGTTGCGAACGCTAACGCTCGCCCCTATCAATTGCTGCGCTGTTTCACGCATCCATTGGATTGCACACACTGTCGGCAACACTGGGTTACCGGCAATGCAGTGATCCTTGATAAAAGGCAGAGCCTTTGGATCAAGGATACGTGTCACAGTGATGCTTTTTTTCAGCGGACTCTTTGCAATTTGCACAGACTCCGCATTAAGCTTTTTTACAGAAGCTCCCTCTTCAGCGCCTTGCATGCTTGTACCGACAAGAAGTTGAATGCCAGTTTCGCTCAGCAGTTGAGAACTAAACAGTTCAGCACCTGCCTGTAGAGGAATCACGTAAACACCACGCTCTTCGAACATTTTTTTCAGTGCGGCATTGACCATACCACCATCCCACGGCCCCCAGTTAAAGCTCATGACTTTTGCTTCTGGGTTACGTGCAGAAAGTTGCAGAGCTGCTTTGTTCAGGATTTCATTCGACATTGCGTAATCGCTTTGCCCTGTATTTCCGTAAAAGCCTGCTGCTGATGAGAACATCGCAATCAACTTCAGCTTGCTGCTATCCAGACCGCTAAGTACTGCTTCTAATCCGCCGACTTTCGTTCCGTAAACCATGTTCAGTTCATCTAGCGTTTTGTCTTGAATATGTCTATCAGCCAGTACACCTGCACCGTGAATCAAGCCTGTGATGTCATTGAAGTTCGCCAGTGTAGTTACTACTGACTCACTGTTCGATACATCAAGGCTTAGGTATTCAGCGCTAGCGCCAACTTCGTTAAACGCTGCTAGTGCGGCATTGATTTCAAGGCTGCTTAATACAGGCTTAATTAACGCGTCGACTTTCTTAGGTGTTGGTTTATCACCTGTCGCTTGTAAATGTGAAATTGCTGCAGGCTTTAGCTCGCTTTCTTGCTTACCTTGAGCCCATTGTGGAAGCTCACTTGCAGTAACATGCTTACTACGACCAGCTAAGATGAAGTGAGATTGACACTGTTTAGCTAGCGTTAAAGCACACTCGAAAGTGACGCCTTTAGCGCCGCCAGTAACAAGAACCTTGTCGCTCTTACCCAATTTTGCTGCTGTATTTTTTGTTACAGCTTCACCTGGAGCTGCTGCAATCAAGGTTGCACGACCCGATTCACCTTCAGCCGCTTCGCTGTTCTCTGTCGACGTAAGACCAATTTCAACAGTATTTGTATCAATGTCGAAAAGCTCTGCGGTAATTGCTTCAGCTAAGTGACGAGCATCAAGTGCTAGCGTTGCATCTAGCGCACGACAGAACACGTTTGACCATTCATGGCTCAACGTTTTTGTTAAACCTGAAAGTGCTGCTTGGTTTAGCTCTGCATTCACCAACTGTTCTGGATCTAGGTAACCGAAACCACCATCGATACGGCTTAGTGTGAAGAACACGCTACGACCAGATACGGTATTAAGTTGGCTGTTTAGGTGCTTAGCGAATAAGAACGCGATTGAAAATGACAGTTGAGAATCGACATTCAAGTTAACGCCTGACGTCGACTGCTCATCTTTCGAATTCACTAACGCTTGTAGGTGAACAAAACCTGCAATCACTTTGTTTGAAGATTTTAGGTCTGCTTCAATAGAATTGATAACAGAGCTTACACCTGCATCATCAATGCTTTCTAGCGTGTAGCTTGCGATTTCACTGTTTAGTGGAGATGCGGCAGATAGTGGACTACGTACTACAGCAACTTGAACGCCGTTAGCAGTCAGCTTTTCTGCTAGAACACCTGCATTATGACCATCATCGGTGATCACGACACACGCGTCTTTTGAAAAACAGTCGACCAGTTTATCTACCGCAGGTAGCTTTTTTAGCGCTACCTCGTTATGTGGTGGAAGCTCTACTGATTCAGAAATCGGTGCCACTGTTGGAGTTGCAGTTTTTTCAACGTTAGCGGCTGGCGCTGATGCAGACAGTTTGCCTTGCATATAAGTAACGATTTCACCAAGTGTACGACACTCTGCTAAATCTTCAGGGTTAAGCTCTGGCAGCGTTGGCAGTTGATCTTGAACCGTACCTAGAATTTCAACACGCTTAATTGAGTCGATGCCTAAGTCAGCTTCCATATCCATTGCTAGGTCTAGCATTTCTGCTGGGTAACCTGTTTTGTCTGCAACCACTTCTAGCATTGTTGACTGAACATGTTCAGGGTTTAAACCGCTAGTTGTTGGAGCAGCTTCAGTTTGCGCCACTGCCGCTTCTTCTACAAGAGCAGGTGATCCAAGCTTACTGTTCATATAAGAAACGATTTCGCCTAGTGTACGACACTCTGCTAGATCTTCAGGGTTAAGCTCTGGAAGCGTTGGCAGTTCGTCTTGAACAGTACCTAGAATTTCAACCCGCTTAATTGAGTCGATACCAAGGTCTGCTTCCATGTCCATAGCTAAATCAAGCATCTCAACTGGGTAACCCGTTTTTTCAGCAACCACTTCGAGCATTGTCTTTTGAACGGTCTCTGCGTTAAGTCCACCTGTCGATGCTACTTGAACTTGTTGAGCAGCAGGTGCCGCTACAGATACAGCAGATAATTTTCTGTTCATGCCTTTACTATTCATATAAGCGACGATTTCACCAAGAGTACGACATTCAGCGAGATCTTCTGGGTTAAGCTCTGGAAGCGTTGGTAGTTCATCTTGAACGGTACCTAGAATCTCAACACGCTTTATAGAGTCGATACCAAGGTCTGCTTCCATATCCATCGCTAGATCAAGCATTTCTGTTGGATAACCCGTTTTCTCAGCAACCACTTCTAGCATTGTCTTTTGAACTGTCTCTGCGCTAAGAGCGCTTCCTACTGGTGCTGATGTAGGAACTGCTGTTGCAACAACAGTCGGAACAGAAGATAACTTGCTGTTCATGTAGTTAACGATTTCACCCAGTGTGCGACACTCAGCTAAATCTTCAGGGTTAAGCTCAGGCAGTGTTGGGAGCTCGTCTTGAACGGTACCTAGAATTTCTACACGCTTGATTGAATCGATACCAAGGTCTGCTTCCATATCCATTTCTAGATCAAGCATCTCTGTCGGGTAGCCCGTTTTCTCAGCAACCACTTCAAGCATTGTTTTTTGAACTTTTTCAGCACTCAAAGAACTAGCGGCAACTAAACCATTTGAAACAGGGGCAGCTTGAACTGGCATGCTGTTTTCTACAGAAACGCCTGAAGGCATTTTGGTGTTCATATAAGAAACGATTTCACCAAGCGTACGACACTCGGCTAGATCTTCTGGATTAAGCTCTGGAAGGCTTGGCATTTCATCTTGAACCGTTCCAAGAATCTCAACACGTTTGATAGAGTCGATGCCAAGATCTGCTTCCATATCCATATCAAGATCTAACATCTCGGTTGGATAGCCCGTCTTCTCAGCAACCACTTCTAGCATGACTTTTTCAGCATCAGCCGATTGTACTTGTACAGGAGCCGCTTGAGCCACTATTGCAGGTGCTGAAGTCTTGGCTGCCATTGCTTGAGGAGCTTGTTGTTGAACAACTGGAGCTACAGACTTAGGCGCTTGCGCGACAACAGGTGCAGCTTGTGTTTTAACAGGAGCGGTTTGTGGAGCTACCTGCGTTTTTGCCTCTGGTGCTACAACTTGTGCAACAACCGTTGGCGTGTAAGCAGAAACCGTTACTGGCGTTACGCTTTGAGAGCCAAGAGCGCTTAATGCTGAATTACTACTTTGAGCTTGCATCTCTAAATAATGTGCATGAGCCTTTAGCGTTTCAGTTTGGTGTTGATGGAACATATCCATTGAACGTTGTAGGCTTTCTGGAACTGGAACGCCTGCTGTCGCCATTTTCGCTTGCTCAGACATTAGCGTATTAAACGTATCGCCATATTGTTGAGGAATCGCTAAGAATTGCTGATGTACTTCAGCGGCTTGCTGTTGGGCATTAAAGAACGACTGTAACGACGTCTCATCAACAGAAACAGGCGACGTAGCTTGTACGTTAAATGCCTGAACTGGATTTGCTTGAGTCGCAACTTGTGCTGTCGCTGGTACCTGCTCTGCTGCCACAGCAACAGCAACAGGAACTTCTACTACTTCTGTTTTGATCACTTCTTTTTCCACAATCTTTTCGACTTCAACTTTCACTTCAACGATTTCAGTCTTCTCAGTCACTTGACCAGTGGACAATGACGTGTCCATTTTCTTGCGAGTTGAAGGGCTGATGTAGTTTGTCGCATTCAACTTGATGTTCATTGGCGACGCTACCGCTGGCTCTGCGATATCCGCTTGGTATGGATCAACATTTTCAAGAGAGATACCCGCAACACACAATTGAACAGCGGCTAAACGTAGCTGCTGATCGCTATCGCCTTTAGGGCTTGGGTTGATGCTGATTGTGCAAAGCTCACCACTCTTATCTGCTAAGGTTTTTTCTACTAGCTTGGTCAGAATATTTTTCGGTCCGAACTCAACAAACACACGTGCGCCCGCGTTATACATTTCTTCAAGTTGAGTACTGAAATGAACAGATTGCAGCATATGTTGCTTAAACGCTTTCTTAATCGCTTTGCCATCTTTACCGTGCAGTTTACCTGTCGCATTTGAGTACAACGGTGCTGTTGGTGCGCTAAACGTGACTTTTTCGATTGCAGATGCAAATGGTTTTTGAGCATGAGCAACCAACGGTGTATGGAATGCACCAGATACAGGAAGAGCAATCGCTTTAAAGCCTTGCTCGGTTAGTGCATTCGCTGCTTGTTTAGCCGCCTCTGTTGGGCCAGCGATAACAAGCTGAGTTGGCGCGTTGTAATTAGCAATGCTCACACCTTCAAAGGCAGCAATACAACTTTCAACATCCGCCAATTTATCAGCATCCAAGATCACAGCGTACATTGTACCGCTGTCACCTTCTTCTGGTGTTGCTGCCATTGCGTCGCCACGAGCAAATGCCAGTTGGTAGTAATCATCTTGGGAGATAACACCCGATGCACAGAGCGCGCTTAGCTCACCAAAGCTGTGGCCTGCAACCATGTCTGCTTTAAAGCCCGCTTGAGTCATTATTTCAAACTGACCCATAGAGACAGTACCAATCGCGCTTTGAGCGTTCGCAGTATTGGTTAGTACCGCTTCTTGAGCTTTAGTTGCATCTGCAGTGAATGTAGGGATTGGGAAAAGCACTTGAGACAACGCTGTCTTCTTATGCTGACCAAATACCTGATCCGCTTTCGCCAATTGTTGACGCATCTCAGGGTAATGACAGGCAAGCTCTCGACCCATGTTTAGGTATTGAGAGCCCTGACCAGCAAACAGTGCTGCAACTTTGCCATTGCCCTTGTGATCGCCCGTTAGCGCAGATTCACGGAAAGTGGTTCCGTTTGGCAGCTGCCAGTGTGCTTTGTCTTGCGCTTCAATCATTGAAACAGCTTTCGTCAGCTTTGCTTCAAGGTCAGCGTGATCATTTGCCACTAAACCAAGACGAGCGTGAGATGCATCGATTTCGCGCAGTGCGTAGTTTTCGGCTAATTTACTTAGATCAGTGCTGTCTGAAATTGTTGATTTTGCCTGATTCAAATTCGCAACTAACGCGCTACGTGTTTCAGCACTAAATAAGAACGACTGCGGAACTTGACGTTGACGGTACTTGTCACCACGAGCATGTTCTTGAGTGTACTCTTCTAAAACGACGTGGAAGTTTGTTCCACCAAAACCGAATGAGCTGATACCAGCACGACGTGGCGTACCGTCAACACGCTGCATCCAAGGACGTGTTTGAGTGTTCAAATAGAATGGAGAGTTTTCGATGTCTAGCTTAGGATTCGGAGCTGACACATTGATCGTTGGTGGTAATACTTTATGATGCAGTGCAAGAGCCGCTTTAATAAGGCCCGCTGTACCTGCTGTCGATTTAGTATGACCGATTTGCGATTTAACCGAACCTAGCGCGATGTGTTGCTTCTGCTCGTTGTCTTCACTGAAAACCGAGTTTAAACCACCAAATTCTGCGACATCACCTGCCGCTGTGCCTGTACCATGCGCTTCAAGTAGACCAAGAGTGTGCGGTGCAAAACCAGCATCATCGTAAGCACGTTTCAGCGCTTTTGCTTGGCCTTCTGGGCGTGGTGCATAGATACTCTTAAACTTACCGTCAGAAGATGAACCTACCCCTTTGATCACAGAGTAAATTCTGTCGCCATCACGCACTGCATCTTCAAGACGCTTAAGCGCAACCATACCGATACCTTCACCGATCATCATACCTTTTGAATCGATGTCGAACGGTTGAATGGTTTCGTTCGTGGTAAATGCAGGCGTCTTAGAGAAGCTCATGTACATGGTTGGTGAGTTATCAGTACAAACACCACCCGTGATCATCATTTCACTGCGGCCTTCAACAAGCTCGCTCAACGCCATACGCATCGCGGCTAAAGAGCCTGCACATGCTGCGTCAACCACACAGTTAATCCCGCCTAGGTCAAAACGGTTGGCAATACGGCCTGAGATTACATTACCTAGTGAACCTGGGAACGAGTTCTCTTCCCAATGGATGTACTGATCTTGGAACTTCTTGATCAGCATTTCGCTGTCTTCATCGCTGATGCCACTGCTCTTGAATACTTTCTTCAATACTGGGTATTGCAGACGAGCATTAAGGCTTTGTGCAATCTTTTGACCGCCACCAACACCCAGCGTAATACCAATCTTATCGCGATCGTAACCTTCTGGAAGTTTTGCATCTTCAAGGACTTCTTTTGCAACGATCAGAGAAAGCAGCTGCGACGTATCTGTTAGCTCTAGGATATTTGGCGGAAGACCAAATTCCATTGGGTTGAAATCAACTTCAGGAATGAAACCACCGCGCTTACAGTACGACTTATCTGGCGTTGCTCTGTCTGCATCATAGTAGTCTTCTGGACGCCAGTGAGTCTCAGGAACTTCAGTAATAGCATCGATTTTTTCGCTGATTAAGTCCCAAAACTTATTCAAGTAACGGGAGTTAGCAAACATACTCGCCATACCAACGATCGCAATTGGCATGTCTTTAAGACGTTTATTAAGACGAGTATCGTCGATAGATTCAGGCTTGGTTGTTTCAGGTTGGCTCATTGTGAGTCTCCACTGGACACTGCAGAGTGCAGTATCATGTTTTGATGCTGGTCTTTTAGGTAAATAGAAACAAAATCTGTATTAGATTTATAAAGGCACAGCGGGGAAGTCAGGCTGCAAAGAGAGTGCAACCAGTTACAAAATGGGTTAACGAGGTAGAATGACATGCAGGTAAAGATGTGTGTCATACGCAATGTTTATGTTTCAATACTAACGCTCTATCTGTGACTGCAATATCCATTAAACCCTGTCCAAGATTAAACAAAAATCAAAAGTGATATTTGCGATGTTAAATGGTTAATTAGACTAATGGTTGAGCAGGCTACCCGAGGTGACAGGCCGATACAATCCTCTAACCTCCCTGTGCGATCTCTTCAGACCAGTTAAACTTCTATGGACTTTCTTAATTGACAACCTTAAAACTCTAAACCATTGATAAACAATGCATAAAAACACATAAATAGAGTAAATACACTAAATAAGACAATAATGAGATCTAGGTCAGATATTTACAAGTCACCGAAATAATAGAGTTATTACTCAAATAGTTACCGATTGATCTTCGAATTAAACCGATGACCTAGACATAAAGACAATGCCCTCAAAAACAATTCCAAGATCGCCCCATTTTGACCTTTCACCTTATGCGGTACACAGGTAAGATCGCCCTACTCTGTCTCCCTGTAAGTAGGTAAACGTAACATGTTAAGCAGTCATCTAAGTGTCGATTTATGGTTGTGTCATCTGGGAGAGTTAGACGATTGCCCTATTCGTGTTGCTTTACTCAAAACGACCTTAACGGATGACGAAGTAACCAAAGTTGAGCGCTATCGACAACCTGCAGCCCAATTGAAAGCGCTCTACACTCGTCATTATCTACGCTCAGTTTTGTCCCGATATTCAATACATAGTCCAGACTATTGGAGATTTGAGTATGGCGACAAGGGAAAGCCCGTTCTTTGTTCAACACAGTTTGCTCAAACAGGTATCGTCTTTAATATCAGCCACAGTCAAGACCGCTTGATCATTGCTGTTTGCAAGAGCTCGGATCAAAACGTTTTATTGGGTGTAGACATTGAGCATTCACGTGAAACAACTGACATTCACGCCATCATGAACCACTATTTCACCCAAGATGAGATAGACGCTTTAAAGACACTGAATCACGTCGAGCAAAGAGAACGATTTTTCGATTTGTGGGCGTTAAAAGAGTCTTATATAAAAGCAACGGGGCAAGGGCTCGCAACGTCGTTAAAAAGCTTTTACTTTGACTTCAGCAATCAAGAACAATCATACCTTCATGTTATCAATGAAGCTTTGGTCGCCAGTTACCCTAGCGAAGTTTGTATCGATAAGGGAATATCAATCCATTCTATAGGATCAACCCAAGTGTCGAGTCTCTCTAGCAAAAATCCCCAACTGCGATGGCAGTGTTTCCTGGGAAGATTGAATGAAACGTTTCGTTTTGCGGTAACCGTAGGTGGGGCTGACAATGATGTAGTATTAAAGATTAAGACTGCGGCTTTTACTTAGGTTTTACATAGATTAAATATAGTCCTAGGTAACCAACAGCGTCAGCGGGATTGAGTTTTTTAGTACCGCTCTTCTATTAGTATTGAACTGTATATTAGTATTGAGCCGTTCATTAGCATTGACCCGCTCATTAGTATTGAACGGGTCATTAGGCTACAACGGCACTAAAACGTAACAAGTCTCTATCCCGCGATCATCGCTTGAAGGATTTTTTCTGGGACAGGATGAAGGCGTTTATCTTTGTCTAGGCACACCATTTCAATGTCACCAATAACGGCCGCCCTTTTACCGTCTTTACGCCAAACTTCTTGTCGCCATAAAGTCTTATACTCACCATCTAATGAAAAAGATGTGCGAATATCACAAATCTCAGCAAACTCTACGCCGTCTTGAAAAGTCATGTTTGCCTTGTATACCGCGAAGCCCAGTCCATGCTCATTCCATAACTGGGCAAGTTTATCACTCCCCAATACATGTTCTCTTGCACGCTCAAAGTATTTAAGAAAGTTAGGGTGATAAACAACACCAGAGTGATCGGTGTCTTCATAATAGATTTGTACGGGGTGATGAAAAATCTTGCTCATGGTCGGGCTATCTCATTCTGTCGATCAGCACTAAATTAATGCCGACTATTTCTCGGCACTGTACAGGAAATAAGATAACCACTTCAACCAAACAGGCAGAATATCGTTCTGGTATGACCTTAATCAGCTGTACGATATAAGCGATTGAACTTATGCCAAAATATCTTATGTGTGACCTAAGAATTGATCTTTATTGTTCTGCTCCAATAGGAAATCCCAAAAAGCTTTTACCCGAACCACATTACGCATCTCTGGGTGCGCCAATAACCACATGAAACCGCTGCACTCATCAGGTAAGCGATACACTTCTTCTAATTCGGTAGACATTAACGAAGGTAGCAGCGCAAAACCGAGCTTATTCAACGCACAACCCTTCGCCGTCTCGACATGATTGCAGGTAATGCTATATGGACCACTTGATACATGTTGGCGAAGCCACCTGACAGCGCGTGTATCTAGCCCACTGTAACCAATCAGTGGTTGCTGTTTAAGTAGCTCAAGATCCATTGGTTTCTTGGGTATTATGTCTGGGTGTGCAAAGAAGCCCCAGGGTGCTTTTTTTAGTTTCCTTGCAATCAAATTGTTTGGTGCTGCTACGTTTGCTCTTATCGCCAAATCTGCTTCTCTCTTGCCAAGGTCAAGGTCACCAACATCCTCAATTATTTGGAACTCTATGAGTGGGTATATTTGGTTAAACATCGCGATCATTCGCGGTATTGAACGAGACGCGACAGTGTTTGGCGCGGTGATACGAATAAGCCCTTCCATATCTTGTTTATTGATACTCGTTCTTAGTTGGATCGTTTCAACATGCAGCGCCACTTTTCTCGCACTTTCTAAAACTTCAATTCCTGTATCGGTCAATCGATAGCCTTGACGATCCGCAATGAAAATCTGGCAACCTAACTGTTGTTCAAGTGCTTGTACCCTGCGCCAAGCGGTACTATGGTTTACACCTAAGGAACTTGCTGCGGCTTTTAAATTCCCCTGCTCAGCTATTGCTATCACATAACGCAAGTCATTCCAGTCCATTTCCTATCCTCTTGCCCTTTCCAGCCGACTTTGCAAATTTGCATTTTCGTAATGCAGAAATGGGTATTTAATTGCATTCATGAAATCACTATATTGATTTTAACGCAACCATAACGGAACCAAATAGGTAAATTCATGAAAAACTTACTCGCGATTTACACCAGTGCTTCAGGTCAACATTCTACTTCTACACTCCTTGCAAAAGAGTGGATCAACGAACAGTCGGCAAACGTTGTTGAGCGTGACCTTTCAGCTTCACCCATCAGTCACTATGATGAATCTACGCTTAACGCTTTCTATTCTGACAACTCAGTAAACCTGACATTACTTCAAAAACAGGCCTTGGATGTTTCAGATGAGCTCATTGCTGAAGTAGAAGATGCAGACTGCCTTGTATTGGCCGTTCCTATGTATAACTATGGCATTCCCTCTACTCTAAAATCTTGGTTCGACCATATTGCTCGCGTTGGTAAAACGTTCAGTTACACAGATGAAGGACCAAAAGGGATCCTCGTTAACAAAAAAGCAGTTGTTGTACTGACTATGGGCGGACACCATAAAGACACGGATCGAGACTTCCTAACACCTTATATAAAGCAGTTTCTTGCTTTCATTGGTATCACAGACGTTCAGTTTATTCATGCAGAAGGCACAGCTATGGGAGATGAAACTAAGAGTTCCGCGATTAACATAGCCAAAAAACAGCTTAAAGATGTTGTGAATTAATGACATAGCACCTAAAGCTCAATAGTCAGACCTGTAAAAATTGATATGGGTTCTGTCTATTTCTTCTCAAAAGAGTACACAACGTATTGATTGAAAGTATTTACATCAATCTCTGATGGTAAGTAGAGTTGGACGTGTACTTTTACCCCAATTATGAGTGAATAAAGCTTCCAAAGATAACGATCAGCGACCTTCAACTCGAACGACAATACGTCAGCAATACCGACGTACTATTTCTAGTGCCGCCTCAAAGTCATACTCTTCAAGAAGCTGTTCAATTTCAGCCATCTTTTGCTTCGAGCCTGGGTGCCTTTCAACCAAGTTTTCAAGTGCAGGCTTGGCATCAACATCATACGACTCTAGTAAAGTGATAAGCTCTTGCAACTCTTCTTTTGGAAGGGCTAAGTCGATACTTTCGTTGTCACTGGATTCTTTTTCACAAGGCTCAACAACGGAACGAGTGCCTTGGCCTTGCTCAATATACTTATTCAACTCAGCCTTTAATTGAGATAGCTCGCTCTTTAGTTCAATAAGAATTTTACTGATGTCTTCATTTTTCCGAAGCGAATAGATTGATTCTAACTGAGAAAAGATCCGACTTGCCTTCTGGGCACCTATCGAACCACAGTTACTCTTTAAGCTATGCGAATAACGTTCTAGTTTCGTCGTATCGGTCTCCTGAGAAAAGTATGGCATTACGTTGTCTATCTGATCTAAAAATCGATTCACAAGCTTACACAGCAACACTTCATCTTGATTACACCGTTCTTTGGCCAAAGAAATATCAAAGGTCATTTCATCATGAGAATCTGGTAAATCCCGAAATTTAGACCCGTTGTCCTGATAATTGACGCCTAGAACCTGCGCCAGTTTTTCTATAACGACTGGTTTTTCAACGAAGTCGTTCATACCGCTTTGAATTGCTTTTTCTTTTACGTCGTGAGAACGGTTCGCCGACATCGCTACAATTGTTATCTCAGCATCAAAAAGACGAATCTGTTTGGTGGCGTTATAGCCATCCAGTATCGGCATTTGAATGTCCATTAACACAAAATCGTAATCGTTATTTTTAACCAACTCTACAGCTGCTTCTCCATTCGTTGCGACATCCGCGTTAACACCTAACTTCCCTAAGAACGCAAGCGCTAACTCTTGGTTTAGCTCATTGTCTTCGACCAGTAACACATGCAAGTTTGTCGCCTTCTCACCATCGAATTGAGTATCATGCGCAGAATGTGTTGATAATCGTTCTGGTGTAGAACCAAGCTCAAAAGACAATTCAAACGAGAAGCAACTTCCCTTGCCAACTTCACTTTGAACGTTAATTTTCCCTCCCATTCCCTGAATGAGTTGTTGACTAATGTTCAATCCAAGACCTGTCCCCCCATACTTTCTTGTAATAGAGGCGTCAGCCTGGGAAAACGCTTCGAAGAGTTCTTTTTGTTGTTTCTTTCCTATGCCGATGCCAGTGTCTTTAACCTCGAATCTTAAACGTACATCATTTGAAGTCGTTGATAGAAGGGTAACTAAAAGTGAAACCTGCCCTTCAGGGGTAAACTTAATCGCATTTCCCAGCAAGTTTAGTAACGTTTGTAGCAAACGAACGGAATCACCCAGTAAGTAATCTGGTACCTCTTTGTCAACCGTTAACGTCAGCTTAAGCCGCTTGTCTTTTGCAGAATTCGTCGTAACGTCTTCTAGTGTATTGATAACCGACGAGAGTTGAAAAGGGACATTTTCTATATCGAGTTTTCCTGCCTCTATTTTTGAAAAGTCCAGAATGTCATTGATGATGTTTAATAGAAAGCCAGCCGAACGATGGACTTTCTGCACATAGGATTGCGCTTGTTTGCTTTGTGTTTCTTGTAACGCTAGATACGACATGCCCAAGATCGCATTCATAGGGGTTCTGATTTCATGGCTCATATTTGCCAAGAAATCCGATTTCGCTTGATTCGCCGAATCCGCTCTGACCATTGCGTCTTCAAGCTGTAAATTAAGCGCTTTAAGTTCTGAGATGTCGTAAGCCCAGAATAATGTCGCGACATGACTTTCGTGTTTAATTAGGTAGTAACTGGTTAGCGCAGTAAACGTCTCCGCATTCATGTTTTTCAGCGTTAGCTCTTTATTAATGATGCTTTTGTTCTGAACCAATTCTTCATAGATGTCACTACGATCAGCTTGGTCAAAATAAATGTCTTCGACATTCACATCACCTAGCTTGTTTTGTTCTAATTTGAACAGTTCCAACGCGCGCTCATTGCAATACTGCACATTATCATTCTGTACAATTGCTGCAGCTATCGGCGAAGCGTTTAGAACACCAAATAATTGCTCCTGAAGATGCAACGCTTCACCCTGTGCTTTCTTAGTTATTTCAACCTGCGTTTGTAACCGTCTATTCCAAATAAAACTAATCAAAACAAATAGGACAGAAAACCCTATCACCATATAAATTAACGAGTAGTTCGTATTATCAATGAACTTTGGCGCCGACCACTTTGAGATCGCCTCTTTTTTCTCTTCTGGACCAATTGAATGAATGGCTTTATCAACTATTGAATGCAGTAATGGAGTATGGCGTGACACATGAAACGTTGGTGATACTGAGAAGTCGGATCGTCCGACTATTCTTATGTCATGGTAACCCGCTGTATTAATCAAATAATTCAGCACATGAACAGTATCTAGAACTGCGTCGATATCACCGGAATCTACCCGTTTCAAGCCTTCGGTTGTGCTAGCCACTTTTACCCAACCAATATTGGGGTAGTTCACACGAAGCTTCTCAGTGTTGGAGCCCCCCTCTAAAACACCCACTTTCCATCCAGACAAATCATCAAGCAACAGCCCACTGGTCTTTGCTTTTGACGCTATCGCAATGGGGCTTGTAACCAGTGCTCGACTGCTTCTATAAGTACGACCAAATGAATCGTTTTCTACTGCAGCAGAAATGATGGTGACTTGGTTACTATCTATAAGGTCAACGGACTCATCCCATGATTCAACTAACACAGGTTCGATCACTAACCCTGTTTTTGATTTAATGATTTCGACAAATTCAGCCATTATTCCAATGTACGCTTTTGAAGAGTCAAAGCCTTCATAAGGTAAAGCACTTGGATCAACGGCAATTTTCTGAATAGGGTTGTCTTTTATCCATTGGAGCTCCGATGGAGTTAGATTGAGGATCTGTCCCGTTAGCTGGTAAGATTCGTAAATCTTCGATATATAGTCTTGCTCGCTTGCCTCTAGATGACTAAATAACTCCAACGATGGAAGATAGGCGTAGTTCATTCCTTTATGCGTGAAGTCAAAATAAAACGTAACAACTCCTACTTTAATGTCTCCGTTCTCTGCGGCATAGACACTGTCTTTAGTTACTTGTGTGTAAGTTGATGTATTGAAGTTTTCATCGTCAACAAGTCCATTTCCAAGATTAACGGCGCTGTATAGTTTCCTCTCTTTCTTGTTCCCGAAGACTTCTATTGCAACAATGTCCTGCGACACATCAAACAAATCAACGGTCGACTTTAAGCTTTCAAGATCATCTTTATACAGGTACATCGCCATGATTTCGGCAATGATGTCGGCACGTTCAAGTTGCGGTCTCAGGTCGGTTTCTATGTGGTTCTTGTAGAGCTGTCTAATTTCAGGTTTGTTTGCTTGAATGCTGCGTAACGAGGCATTAAAACGATCTCTTAGTTTTGCGTCTCTAAATTCAAGAAAAATGGGGAAAGAGTATGTGTATTTGGGATGAACTTCTATAACGTTCCGGTTCACCTTGCTTTCATGTTCTAAGTACCATTCCGCAACTCTTTCTTCCACAATAATGACATCGACGGCTTGTTCTGCAAGAGCAGAGAATGCAAGCGTCAACGAAGCAAAATCAACGGTTGACTCAGTGGTCACCTCTTCTTGAAACAAAGCAATTGCCTTCCTACTTGGCGATTCACCATCTTGGATCACAGCCCCCACCTTAAGAGAACCAGACAAGGCTATTGAAGAAAGATCCAGGTCTCGCGCTTTTAATGAAATGACCACGAAATCCAGATTAAGTATCGAATCGGAATAGTGGTGTTCACCGCTGTGCTTGATCGTAATCCCCGAATTAAAGTCAATATCAGCATCTGTACTTAAGATGTCTTGTCTAGTTGAGATAGACGCTCGGTGAGACTGCCCGATTTGAAGGCCCATATTGTTAAACACGTCTTGCAAGAATGAATATTCAAGGCCAACTGTCGCGGCATCGGCGTACATATATGGCGGATTACCAAAATCAAATGCGCCATTCACCTTGATGCGATAAGGGTTGTTTTGAAGCCACTTATTCAAAATGTAGTTTTGAGATTCATAACTAAGCTCATTTAACGCTTTGTTAATTATGCTTTCTAACGTTTCATCATTTTTGCGCATGGTAAATCGAGCAAATGAAGTAAACCAATCTTGTATGACGCCGTTAGATTTAAGACCTTTAACACCAACTTCATTGGCGAGTGCCATTGTTGATACCAACTCACTGACAAGTCCAAATACTTCACCCTGCGCAATCGCTTCTAGTGCTTCAGCTTTTGATGAGTACGTTTTGGTTTTCATATTAGGGTGCTGTTGCAAAATCCAACTTTCCGTTTCTGACCCGGAGACAATGGCCAGTGTTAAGTCATTGAACTGAGTAGAATTGCGCACGAGTGGAGAATCGAATCGTGTAATTAGTTGTTTCTGATAAGGTAAATATTGTTCGGAATAGCGGTATTTTGATTCGTCTTCATTATTGTGAAAGCTCACTGGGAAGATGTCGATAGCACCACTGTCTAGCATCGCCATCGCTTGTTTCCAGCTATCGGCTTGTACATACGTGATTTTAGAACCGCTTAGCGCGGCGAGCTCGCGAATAAAGTCACTGACAATCCCATCCACTTCGCCCCGTTCATTCTTGAACATGTATGGGAAGTTATCGGCAATAAGTGCGACTTTAATTGTCTCTTTGCTAAGAAGCCATTCGCGCTCTTGTTGGGTGAGTTTGGAAAGAGAATTCGCATGAAGTGGTAGCGAAACAAAGAAATACAAATAAACGAAGCTGACTACTAGCCAGTGGCAACATTTAGATAAACCCTTAACCATAGCTAACTAGTCCTTGAACTTGGTTTTAATTTCCAATATTTCATCCAATTTTCCGATAAACAAATCGACCAAGTTTGGATCAAAGTGTTGCCCTTTTTCCTCCTTCAATAAGGATACGGCTCGTTCTACGCTCCATGCTTCTTTATACGGACGCTCTGATGTGAGCGCATCAAACACGTCAGCAATCGTTGCCACTCTAGCCACAAGTGGAATGTCTTCACCCACTAACCCTTGTGGGTAGCCTTTACCATTCCATTTTTCATGGTGTGACTGAGCAACCTGCACTGCCATCTCTAACAGCCTTGAACCCGCAGTATCACCGAGTATGTCAACGCCAATGTCGACGTGTGTTTGCATCACTGCCCATTCTTCACTGTCGAGCTTACCCGGCTTTAACAATACATCGTCAGGTATGCCTATTTTCCCGATATCATGCATTGGCGCGGCATCTCTTAGAATGTCTGCGTCTTCCAGCGACATACCACAAGCTACTGCCAACACATGGCAATAATGGCTCATTCTCAGCACGTGCATTCCTGTTTCATTGTCCTTGTATTCGGCTGCCCTACCGAGTCTTTTAACCATTTCTATTTTGCTATGGTTTATTTCTTTTGTTTGCTCTTTTACTTTTAGATACAACTCTTGCTTTTGATTATAAAGTGCCAACTGAGTTTGTACTCTCTGCAAGGCGACAGCGGGCGTTATTGGCTTCGTGATATAGTCAACCGCGCCGAGCGATAGGCCTTTAATCTCATCTGAAGGTGAGATTTTGGCGGTAACAAATATAATTGGAATATGGGCGGTATGCGGTTGTGACTTTAGAGTTTCGCAGACCTGATACCCATCAACCTCTGGCATCATGATATCTAGGAGGATCAAATCTGGTTGCGGTGTCATTTGAGCCAACTTAATCGCCACCTTGCCACTTTTTGCCGCTTTGACTTGATACTTATCTTTAAAAAGCCCAGTAAGAACGTCCAGATTTTCAGCAGTATCATCTACGATTAACAATGTCGCTCTCTCGCTCATTTGCATTCGCCCATATCTATAAGATTTTGAATTTAAAGTGATTCAATAAAGTGTAGAAGTGAAAATTACAATGTGCGAATAGAGAAGCAGACACTTTACAAACGTGTTAGCTATGTCATAGTTTTGGTGCGATTGCGCACAAAATTACGAGGTATTAACGTGGCGATTAAGGAAGAAAAGGTGGAAAGAAGCATCCCACTCGTCAGACGCACTGATGTTCAATACTTTGTTAGTCTATTTAGCCATATTGACGATGATATTTATCCATTGCTTAGGCAAGCACTGGTACCCAACGATCTTTTCGACGATAACGTGCACTACCAATACCTGCCAGAAACCACACTTAAAAACCTGATACACATATTAGGCAGCCGCTTAACGAACAAAGATTTTGGACAACTCATTATCGATAGCTGTCGATCAATCTATGTGCCCATGTTTCTCTCCTATTTAACCAAAGACACATCGCTAAAAGACGCACTGGATGAGTTTTCGTTAGTACTATCAAAGGCTTCAAGCAACGCTCAGGTCTATACACAAAAAGCAGGAGGCAAATGGTGGCTAGTAAGAGATAAAACAGAAGCAAACGAGTTGTGGTTTAAATATGGCGAGATCTTCTCTGTTCTATTCCTATGCGAGTTACTTGGTGCATTGACCGATGGAAAGTGGCAACCCACCGAGATCGGTTTACAAAGCGGCCACGATCATGAGTTCCGAAACCTGCCAAATCTAAACTCTGCCCAGTTTTTTTGCAGCAGACCCACCACTGCCCTGTATATTTCAGACAGTATTCTAGCGTCGCCAGTGCGCCTACCTCAACGTTCTGAACCGTCAGCATTGCCCTCAATTCCCAGCTGTGACTCTTTTTTGGGCTCATTCAAACTCGCAATCAAGCCCTATGTTTCTATGGGGAAACTTCCTATTAAACTTGCCGCAGAAATTCTCGATTTGAACGTGAGAACGCTTCAAAGGCGGCTCAAAGAAGAAGGCGTTTTATACGGAAAAGTTATAGAACAGCTCATGTTGGAACAAATATTGGAGCTACTTAAATGTGACCAACTTCCCATAACCGATGTGGCAAGCAAAATGGGCTATTCTGATTCCGCCCATTTCACTCGAGCCTTTAAACGCTTGATGGATATGACTCCAAGGGAGTATAAGAAAAAGCTTAAAAATGAGAACCGGTAGATGAATCTTATGACGCTTCCCATTGTCACCTAATGGCAATTATCATTCGTGGAAAAGTGCGAATATTTCTACTAAGTTATTGAATGTTAATTAAGTGAAAGCCCTTTGTTAAACGAAAAGGGCCCACTGGTTAGCTTCGTAACAATATATTTAGTCTGGAATGTTACGCGATGTAGTTTGTCTACGCGTATGGAAACTCAAAGGTGCCTCAATGAAACGTACAACAATCAAGCTTTCAGTGCTTGCTATCTCATGCTCTACCGCTTTCTCAGCAAATGCCGCTTCTACTCTATTCACTAACGTTGATATTTTTAACGGTACTGAAGATAAGCTGTATGAAGATCATCATGTTCTTGTCGTCGATAACAAAATAGAAAAGATTTCTAAAGAAGCTATTGATGCGGGTGATGCAACTGTTATTGATGGTTCTGGGATGACATTAATGCCAGGCCTAATTGAAGGTCACGGGCATCTACAAATGAATGGTTCATCGTTACCCGATATTGAAAATAATCGTAACTGGGAAGAACTAGCCGCTCGATCAGCTGCTCGTGCTGAATCTGCGCTAATGTCTGGCTTTACTACATGGCGTGACGCTGGTGGCATGGCCGCAGGTCTTAAGAAAACAATTGATTCAGGTGAATTAAAAGGGCCTAGAATCTACCCTTCTGGTGCTTTCATCGGGCCTACGGGTTCTCATGCTGATTTTCGAAACTTCACAACGCCCAACGAAACATTTAATGGTCCACAATCTGCAGGAGCTCGTTTAGGTATGAGCTGTACTGCTGATAGCATTGGTGATATCAAGACTTGCGCACGCCAAAACTACATGCAGGGTGCAACTCAAATAAAGCTGATGTCGAGCGGTGGTGTCGCTTCTTCTTTCGACCCTTGGCAGTTAAACGCGTACTCGTTAGAAGAGATAAAAGCAGCGGTTGAAGTGGCTGACGCCTATGGTTCTTACGCCATGTCTCATGCGTACAGTAAAGTGTCTTTATTAAGAAATGTAGAAGCGGGTGTTAAGACGCTTGAGCACGCATTCATGTTTGACAAAGATGTTGCTAAAGCGATGAAGAAAAATGATGTTTATATGACAACGAACATGACCGCATTTTCGCCGTACCTATTTGAAATCGAAGCCATTAATACGAACCCTGCATCTGCTCGAAAAGCAAAAACAGCTCAAGCAGCATTTAGTGACTACATCGACAACGTTAATGAATACAAGCCAAAACTTGGGTTCCATGTGGACTGTGTTGGTGGTGTTGCGGCTTGTGAGCAACAAGCGGATCATTCCATATTCCTAAGTGGTAAGTTCTTTGGGAATTTCTACACTTTAATCTCAATGACTTCAGTAAATGGAGAGATTGTTAAACTATCTGGTGAAACCTTAGACCCATATTTTGAAGGCTCATTGGGTGTTATAGAGGTAGGTGCATATGCCGACATCTTACTTGTTGAAGGGAACCCTCTTGAAGACTTGTCCGTCATTGGTGCAAATGAAAAATGGTTCGATGCTCCTGCGCGTGATGGTATTGAAACGATGAAGCTCATCATGAAAGACGGCAAGATTTACAAAAATACTCTGTAATCGATAACGCCAATCTAAGTAGTAAAGGTAGTCTTTCGAGGCTACCTTAATGAGGACTCATCATGAAAAAATTGTTCATTCTCCTGTCTGTATTTTCGTTTTCTGTAATCGCTGAGATACAAGAAGTCACATGGCAGACTCTTAAGCCGTCAGTTTCAGAAGAAACCATTCAATTACCAGAGATCACGGAGGATCAAAAACAATTACTCGCATCAGTCTTACATCTTCAATTTCAGACCGATGACCAGTCTAAAATTGAGCTAAACAAAGCTGTACGTGCATTAGAAAGCCAAGGCATTAATGTAGAAAAAACGCTAAAAGCTCGCGAAGACTACATGGCCTTAGAAAAACAAAAGGCAGAATCTCTAAACACCGAAATTACAGGCAACAGGGTAAGAATGCCTGGTTTTGTTGTTCCAATAGAATTTAAGGGGATCAAGGCAGTTGAGTTTTTATTGGTACCTTATGCAGGGGCCTGTATCCACCTACCACCACCACCCGCGAATCAAATCGTTAGACTCTCCTACCCAGAAGGGTTTGAGATTGAAAATATCCAATATCCCGTTTGGGTTGAAGGCGTCATTCAAGCCGATATACAAACTGATGAAGTGTACCTAGTCGATGGGAAAACTCAGTTAACAATGGGCTACTCGATGAAAGGTTCCAAGATCGAGCGCTATTACGAACAGTAAATAACACCTTACATTTTCACTGCCTAATGACTCTTTCTACCCCTGCACTCACCGAATATGCGAGGGTTTATACATATACTGGTACAACTATGAACAAGATGGCACATTCTCATTTACTAACGTTATTAATAGCAACTTCGTTAATCACTCATCCTACATTTGCAGGTGCTAATTTTGAAAGCCCAGATTCTGTAGAAAATACTATTGCAGAAAATACGCGCCAAAAGCAGGGCTGGAGAGAAAACCTTGCAAAAGAAGGACTTACCTTTGGGGCTGATTATTTAGCGTTAGGTGTCACCTCTCCAAGTGGCTCTAAAGGAAACTCTGTTGATCGATCATCTGGTATCGCGCGATTCTACGGCTCTTGGAACCTAATAGGCCAAGAGTCAGGAAATACGGGTGGAATTGTTTGGAAAGTAGAGCATCGTCATGCCTATTCAAGCACTGCACCTAAAAACTTCGCCTTCATTGATGATATTGGTGGAGGCCCTGAAGGATTAGGATACGTGGGTATGGTCGCACCAGCCTACAATGATCAGGGTTTCCGCGTAACAAACCTTCACTGGAAGCAAAAGTTTAATGGTGGAAAAACATCGTTAATTCTGGGCTGGCAAGATGTCACTGACTATGTTGATACGTACGCGCTTGCAAGCCCTTGGTCAGGTTTTACTAACCTTGCCTTCAGCACGGGCGCCGGCGTTATGGGCTTACCTGATGATGGTATCTTAGCCATATCGGCTGGACACATGATTACCGACAATTTTTATGCCGTTGCTGGGATTGCTGATGCAAAGGGGAAGTCTGACGACATCTTTGATGGTTTCGATACTTTATTCAACGACACCACGCTATTTACAACATTAGAGCTTGGCTGGACAGCATCTCAAGAGCAAATTTATACCGATAATTTTCACGTGACTTTATGGCATATGGATGAAGGTTCAAGGCATAGCCTCTCCTCTAGCGTCCAGCCAGATGGGACCGTTGTCGGTGGAGAATCAGGACAGGGTATTAATTTCTCGTGGAGCCAATTTGTCACCCCTCAAATTATGCCTTTTGTAAGAGGTGGAATTTCAGAAGGTGATGTTGCTTTGTACGATAAATCGCTTAGTGTTGGTTTCGGATATTTTGGCTTGGGGTCACCGAAAAGTAATCTAGGCTTTGCCATAAACTGGTCAGAAACAAACGGGGATACACTACAGCGCTATATGGGTGCCGAAGAAAATCAAGCGACAGCAGAAATTTACTACAACGTGCAACTCACTGAATACCTACAAATAACCCCTGACATTCAGTATGTAGATAACCCTGCTCTCTCATCCGAAGATCACGCTTGGGTATTCGGAATAAGAGCAAGGCTGTTTATCTAGGTTGAACATATCCATTGATGTTTTCAACCCTATCCGCACTTAGATTAAAGAAGGTTTGCATCAGAATAGTTTCGAGTGGCGGGAAATGGTAAAAGAGTTGCGCCTTCGGGAACTATAATGTGTCTACTTTAATTAATTCATGATGAACTATGACTCTTAACGAATTCAAACACTCAGATTTATACTCTTGCCTTCATGTCGCAACTGACCTATCAATATCCATTTCCAAAGTAATTTGGGGAATTTTAAAGCACTCATTCTTCGGTATTCGTTGGATAACAGTTAAAACATATCAGTATATTTTTAAGTAAAGACGCACACCAATCTGTAAGTCTCTAAAATCCATCCATTAAATATAAAGCCTTTAGTCTTCACTAAAGGCTTTTATTTTATTTATACGTTGCATCACTTAGTTAATATTACATTTTAATTTTCATACAGAATATCAATACATATTACTCCAGTGGCGCAAAATGGTAAGTCTTAGATTTTGATAAGTTCATAATAGCCACATCAAAACGAAACGTACTCAACAAAAAATTTGGAACTCAATATGAAAAATATCGTAACGAAAACAATCGGCCTTACTCTTCTTGCAACTGCGCTTACTGGCTGTGTTGGTAGCAATGCTGTCACTGAAAAAGTCGTCACTTTTAACGTAGAAGTCGTTGATAACCGCTATGCAAGAGCTGGCGTAAACTTACTGCTTGCGCCGGTTTATGGTGTTACGACAGCAGTCGATTACGTGGTATTTAACTCATTAGAGTTCTGGACAGGAAAGAACCCTATCAACGGTAAACCTCACCTATTTGATTCTAAAGTGGATACCCAGTTTGAAATAAATCAAGATCTAGATCCTTCTTTAACAGAAGCACCGGTTGGGCCTATTTCAAATAATAGAACGATTGAATCTGGCGTATTAAAGGAAGTTGATGATAATACCATTCAAATGGATATTACTTACAACAATGGTGATACCGGAGTTTTAACGGGCGTTAGAAGTGGTGAAGAGGTGTCATATTATATTGATGGTGAACTTATTTCTCAAACCACAATGAGCCAATTGGAAACGCTACAAGCAGAAAAAGCGTAACGATCATTTTATATAAAAAAGCAGAGCCAAAAATGGCTCTGCTTTTTTAATTATAAATTTAAAATTGATATTTTAGCCCTGTCGACTCTAGCAAATTATAGAGCTCTCGTTGATTGCTTGTCGTTAGCCCTTTTGAGCCCCCAACTTCTCTTATCATTCTGCGCATTTCTAACCAATCTTTACTGCCCCAGCGGGTTGAGTATGACTTCAACAATTCAAACTCTTCATTTAGGTCATCTATAACTGTTGCGCCACGAAGGAAATACCCGACTTCGTTATTGTATAGCAGAGAACGAAAATCCAGGTTCGTTGTACCTACGAAAGCAAACTCATCAAAAATCAAAAACTTTGCATGCAGCTTTCCGTAATGTTTGTCCCCGCCTAAAACAATCGCGTCTTTCTTACCGAGCTGATAAAAATGAATTCTAGGGTGTTTTACCAAGCTTTGCCAAGCGTCAGAATCCAAG